>JAGQOZ010000174.1 GCA_020426955.1 Planctomycetales bacterium | reverse complement strand
TGGTGTAGAAGCCAGCGGAGGCATGGTATGTTGGTATCGCGATTGACTTGGTTCGAGCTGTTTGGAGATACCTATGAGAAACCGGATCACAGCAATTTCGTTGCTGTTCGTCGTATCAACCTTGGTCTGCATGCAGACCGCAATCGCAGCGCCTCCGACAACGGTGCACACCGAAGGATTGCGTCAGCGTGCCGAGACAGTTCATTTGCTGCAGAACGCTCGGATTGTTGTCAATTCTGAACGAACCATCGATAACGCGGACATTCTCATCCGTGATGGTGTGATACAACGAATTGGTCCGAATCTGGATCCGCCAACGGATGCCAGGATTTGGGATCTAGAGGGTAAGACGATTTACCCCGGTTTTATTGAAGCGTACAGCGAATGGAATTCGTCCGACGCGAAGGTCAGCGATGCTGGGTATTGGAATGGCAAAATTCGACCAGAAGTCCGAATGAGCCAGCATGTCGCTTCGAAGGATCTGGTCGGTAATGCGTATCGCCAAGCTGGATTTACTGCTCGGCTAATCGCGCCCAACGACGGGATTGTCAAAGGTGTCAGCGCGTTGGTAAATACATCTGACGCTTCGTTGGCGGATGCGTTGATCCGGGACGATGTGGCGTTGCATGTGGAATTGACTCTGAGCGGGCGTCACGATCGAAATCAATATCCGAATTCACCCATGGGCGCCGTCGCGGTCGCTCGGCAAGCGTTTTACGACGCTCAGTGGTACGCAGATGCTTGGCAGACGTTTCGGACAAATTCGGGCGTCGCCAAGCCCGAAACGAACATGGCGTTGGAAGCGATGCAACCGTTCTTGTCTGGCGAAAAGCCGGTGTTTTTTGTCTGCCGAGACGAACAATTTGCAATTCGTGCCGACCAGTTTGCCAAGGAATTCAATCTGCAGGCCGTGTTGGTTGGTTCGGGGCACGAATATCGTCGTTCCGGTCTGATCCGAGACACTGGGCGGTCGCTGATTCTTCCCGTCCATTTTCCTCAGCCACCCAATGTGGGCACACCCGAAGCGGACCGGTTTGTGTCATTGGAAGCGTTGCTGCACTGGGACTGGGCACCGTCCAATCTAGCGACAATGCATTCGGCCGGAGCGCCGCTGGTGATCACCGGTCACGGTTTGGAAAGTCCCAACAAGATTTGGGATGCCGTACGCCAAGCGGTGCGGCGAGGCCTGCCTGCTCAGCAAGCGTTGGCAGCGCTGACTTTGGGGCCAGCCAATTTGTTGGGCGTGGAAGATCAATTGGGTTCGCTCGAGTCCGGCAAATTGGCGCATTTGGTGGTGACCGATGGCGATCTGTTCGCCGCCAAGACCAAGATTGTGGAAACTTGGGTCGATGGTGTTCGATATGAAGTTGACGTGGACGAACCGTTTCTTTGGAAAGGCGAATGGGATCCCGTGGCAGGCGGAAAGCGTTGGCAAGATTGGACCATGCAGATTGCCGGCGACGCCAAAAAGCCCAAGGTGTCGTGGGTAAAACCGGATGAAAATGGCGAAGACGATGATTCGCCGGAAGCCGATTCGGACGAAGCATCCGATAAAGACGACGACGCCAGCACGGATGACGATGTTCAGAAAAGGCCGTACCAGGTTCGCATCGAATGGCAACATGTGACGCTGCAAGACGGATTTTTGACCGGTACCGCAGATGCCGCCAAGTTAGATGAATCCGCAGCGGGTGTCATGCGATTGTCTGCCGTTTTATTGCCTAATGCTGACCGTCAAAAAGAGAAACTGGCACTCACGGTCGTTTCGCCCAACGGCCAAGTTACGCAGTTGACCGTCAAACGCGTGATCGATCTGGAAGCGTCGGATAGCAGCTCCCAGTCGGATTCACTCGATAACGATTCTGCCGTCGACACATCGGACAGCAAAGATGCAGATGGCAAAGATGCAGACGGCGAAAAAACGACTAGCGACCACGACGAACCCAGCTTTCCGCTGGTCTATCCATTAGGCGCATTTGGCGTGAAAAGTGTGGCCGAACCGGCGAAGATGCTCGCCTTCACCAACGCTACCATTTGGACCTGCGAAGAAGCCGGAGTGTTAGAAAATGCCACGCTGTTGATTGATCGAGGCAAGATTGTTGCGGTGGGGACCAGCGTTGATGTTCCGGCCGACGCCCAGGTAGTCGATTGCCAGGGCATGCATCTTACGCCTGGAATTATTGACTGCCATTCGCACATGGCGACCGACGGTGGCGTTAATGAAAGTGGCCAAGCCATCACGGCCGAAGTTCGCATTGGTGATTTTGTGGACGCCAATGATATTTCGATCTATCGGCAATTGGCGGGCGGAGTCACTGCGGCCAATATCTTGCATGGTTCGGCCAATCCGATCGGCGGCCAGAACCAAGTGATTAAACTTCGCTGGGGTAAGTCGTTTGATGAATTGCGGTTTGTGGAAGCGCCGCCGGGTATCAAGTTCGCACTGGGAGAAAACGTCAAGCAAAGCAATTGGGGTGACGACTATCGAAGCCGCTATCCGCAGACTCGGATGGGCGTCGAACAGATTATGCGAGACGAATTCTTGGCCGCTCGGCAATACCGAGATCGTTGGGCCGAATGGAACGCTCGCCGCAACGGCCTCCCGCCTCGGCGCAATTTAGAACTGGACGCGATTGTCGAGATCCTAGAGCAAAAGCGGTGGGTGCACTGTCACAGTTATCGGCAAGATGAAATCTTGGCGTTGCTGCGCACGTTGGAATCGTTTGGCGTTCAGATTGGAACGCTGCAGCACATCTTGGAAGGCTATAAAGTAGCTGAAGTGATGAAAAAGCACGGAGCTATGGGGTCGTCGTTTTCCGATTGGTGGGCTTACAAATTCGAAGTCTACGACGCAATTCCGTTCAACGGCGCTTTGATGCATCGCCAAGGCGTGGTGGTGTCGTTTAATTCGGATGATCAAGAGTTGGCTCGGCATCTAAACCAAGAAGCAGCCAAGGCGGTGAAGTATGGTGGAGTTGCGCCCGAAGAAGCATTGAAATTTGTCACACTGAATCCAGCCAAACAGCTGCGAATTGATCAGCACGTTGGTTCACTAGCGCCAGGAAAACACGCCGATTTTGTAATCTGGACGGGTGATCCCCTGTCCAATCTCAGCCGTTGTGACCAAACCTGGATTGACGGGACCAAATACTTTGATTGGAACGTGGATCGTCAGCAACAGAAGCGATGGGATGAAATGCGAGCGGAATTGATTCAAAAGATTTTGCGTTCGGATCAAAAAATGAAGACGCCGCAGCAACAAGCCAAGGATGACCAGGACTTGTGGCCGCGATTCGATATTTTTTGTCCTCACTGTCAGAGCGGCGTTCGCTAAGGATGGGGCGAGTTTTCGTTCGTTTGAATTCGTTGTCTTCGTGTTTAGCCGAAGTAAGAAAATCATGATTGTTGGATTTCGAAGATATTGTCGGTCTGCTGTGGCGATTTTTTTCGCATGTTTGGCGAACGCCGCGAACATATGTGCGTCGCCGGTAATTCCTGGTTCGCCTCAAGAGAAACCGATCGCGATTCAAAGCGCTACCATTCATCCGGTCAGTTCGCCTGCCATTGAAAACGGTATGCTGCTGTTTGCGGATGGCAAAATTGTTGCGGTGGGGACGAAGCTGGAACTGCCCGATGATGTGCAGATTGTGGATGGGAACGGGTTGCACGTGTATCCTGGTTTCATCAACGCGGGCGGGCAACTGGGTTTGGTAGAAATTGATGCGGTCCGCGCCAGCGTAGACGATTCGGAAACTGGGGAACTCAATAGTAATGTGAAAGCGCAAGTGGCGTTTAATCCGGATAGTGAATTGATTCCGGTAACTCGGTCCAATGGCGTGTTGGTTTCTTTGAGTGTACCTACTGGTCGCTTGATTGCTGGCAAGTCAGCCCTGATGCAATTGGACGGTTGGACGTGGGAAGACATGACGGTTGCTTCACCTGTGGGGTTACATATCTACTGGCCGTCGTTGCGCCCGAGTCGAAATTGGTGGGCCGCCAAAGGATCGAATGCGAACGAACCCGATCGTCAACTGAAGACGTTGCGAGACTTCTTTCAGAAGGCACAGCGATATTGCGATTCCGTACCGGAGGACGCCGAAGTAACCGATGTGCGTTTGGATGCGATGCGAGAAGTTTTCGATCAATCCGTACCGCTGGTGGTGCATGCCGATTCGGTAGGTGAGATTCGTTCGGCCATTGCTTTTTGCGTTGAATTTAAGGTTCGCATGATCTTGCACGGAGGCATGGACGCTGCATTCTGTGCCAAACTGTTAAAGGATCATGACGTTCCCGTGATTGTGGGCAGCGTGCACCGCTTGCCATCGGTTCGATCTGATGCGTTTGATTCGGCGTATGCATTGCCGTCACGATTGCAACAAGCTGGCGTCCGATACTGTATTGCTGGCGTGGGTCGGTTCGGCGCGTCCAATCTCAGAAATTTACCCTACCATGCGGGTACTGCCGTTGCCTACGGAACGGACTTGGACGAAGCCATTCGCGCTGTCACGTTATATCCTGCCGAAATCCTGGGAGTGAATGATCGGCTGGGTAGTCTAGAAGAGGGGAAAGACGCGACGCTATTCCTTTGCAACGGAAACCCGCTTGATACGAATTCCGCCGTCGAAATGGCGTATGTTCAAGGAAAAAAGCTAAATTTGATCAGCCGTCATACGGAATTGTTCCGGAAATACCAGATCAAGTACGATCAAATCAAAGCGTTGAAACAAGATAAACCATAAAAAATGCACTTATTGGCTTGTTTATCTATTTCTCCGCAATTATCATAAAAGCCGGTTTAGAATCACTCTTTTGATTCATTTATGCACCTGTGTTGTTAACTCGAAGGAGTTTCCCCGATGAAGTCACTGGGGTTGTTTGTTGTTTTTGCATTTGGAATGGCAGCTTCCGTTGAAGCCGGCGTCTGCACTGAATATTCGGCAGCTCCCGGAGCTTCTGGTCGAGAATTCAATTTTGTGGTTTCGAAGGCCCAATCTCACAGCTATTTCATGAATGGCGGTGTTTTGCCCGCTGGTTCGGTTGGGTCCGGACGAATGTCAGCTGGGCCTCGTCGAATGGTATCCGTGAACGGTTCCGGCGGTTCGAATCGCCTTGGTGGAATGACTTCGATGAACGGTGGTGGTTTCCGTCGCGTTCGTACTCAGTCCTCTCCGCCAGCAGCTGGTTCTGGCGGCGGTGCTTCTCAAGGCGGTGCTTCTCAAGGCGGTGCAGGTTCGCGACCATCGATTGGTGGCGGTCCTGGCAATCCTGCTGGTCCTAATCCTCCTAGTGGTGGTCCTAATCCTCCTGGTGCTGGTCCTGGCTCCGTTGGCGGAAGCGTCAAGAGCGGCGGTGGTGCTGGTCCGATCGGCGGTGGAGCGTCTGCTGTTCCCGAACCAAGTTCCTTGGGAATTTGGTGTGTTGCACTGGTTGGATTGTACGGTCTGAGTCGACGATTCGCTGCCTAAATACCGAGTTCTAAGCGGTAAAACGTAACGGTCGTGCTATCTTTCTGGATAGCACGACCTTTTTTCGTTTACACGTATCGCAGACTACTTTGTTATGAACCGTGCCTCCACTGCAACGCAGCGTACGCTGTGGCTCGTTCTGACGCTCGTCATTTTTGTATGGGCCTACGCGTCGACCTTCCAGGAACTGTTCCATCTTTGGAAAACGAACAGTGACTATTCGCATGGCTTTGTGGTCGTGCCGATCGCAATTCTCATTTTGGTTCGTCGTCGAGAATGGATGCCGGCGCCGGCCAATCCGGCAGCAGGTGGGTTGGTCTTGATTGGGCTGGCGGGGTTGCTTCGAGTCCTGGCGGCTCGGTTCTACATTACCGAATTGGACGCTTGGTCCATACCGCTGTGGATTGGTGGGGCTGTCTGGGTATTGTACGGTTATTCGTTCTTTCGCTGGACGGTACCGGCGGTGGCCTTCTTGTGGTTCATGGTTCCACTGTTCGAAACGGTCGAACGATGGTTGACCGATCCATTGCAGCGAATTGGCGCGGCCATCAGCGCTTGGATTTTTCAGATTTTGGGCTGGCCGGCAGTTCGCAACGAAACCACCGTATTGTTGGGCAACGAAATCTTGGAAGTGGAACGAGCGTGCAGCGGATTGCGCATGTTCTATGGTACGTTTGCGATGGTGCTGGCCTTTATCTTGCTCACTCGCATGCGGTTGGCCAAGTCTATTTTTCTGCTGCTGATGGCAGCCCCCGTTGCCATTGCCGCCAACGTGTTGCGAATCACGCTGACGGGAGTCTTATTGCACCGATCCAGTGACGAGGTTGCTCGGACGCTATTCCACGATGCCGCTGGTTTCCTGATGGCGCCGGCTGCATTAGCGATCATGCTGTTGGTGGTTGCCATCTGGAATCGTTTTGCACGACTGAAGGATCAGCGTCGGCAGGTCTTGTTGGGTGTTTTGGCGTGTGTGCCATTGGTCGTGGGGTCGGTTACTATTGGGTTGTATATTTGGCACCAGCATCAATTGAAGTATTCATTGAGTCACCTCCAGGCGACCGCTGCTGATTTTGAACAAGCGGGCAATTGGCAAGCGGCCGCGGAACGGTGGGATCTATTGTTGCGATTTCGGCCTACCGACAAACTGGTCCAACGCCAACTGGCAGAAGCCATTCTCAAGCAGCCTCGAGACGAATCTGACGTGGGAATGGCGATCAGCCTGTTTGCGCAGGTTGCCGGTAAAGATCGAAGTAACCTAGATTCGTTGTATCGATATTTCCAAGTGACCAAAGCCCATTCGGTGGCGGCACAGCAATTACTGGCGGCCGACTTGGTGCTGACGCATGCCGCCATTGATTCGCCAGAAAATCGAGCAATATACACGGAAGTTGCCAAATTTAAGGCCGACACGCTGTTCGACCAAGCGTATTCCGCCAACGCAGACGTGTCATGGTCAAAGTTGATCAAGGCGTTGGAAAGGTCAAACCAATTGATGCCACATGATCTGGAGACGGTCGAACGATTGGCTCGAGCGTATCGCGACAATCGTTCTTATTCGCGAGAACGACGTGACTTATTAACGAACCAGGCGTTTGAACGCTTGATCGACGCCGTTCCAACGGCCGCGTCCTATTTCGCCAGATATTCTTTTCTTCGCTCCGATCCGCACCGTACAAAGGCATCAGAATCCAGCGAAGCATCGCTCGGAGTTTGGAATTCAGACGACCTAGACCTGGCTTTTGAAACGCTGGCCAATGACGATTCGGCTGTCACTCGTTGCGACGTTTACAATGCGTTGGCAGACCGAGCGGCGGAGCGAGGCCATATTGAATCATCCATTGATTTCTACCAGTTGGCCATCGATGCTCGTCCCCATGATTCGCGGCCCTATGTTGGTGTCAGCAATTTGCTGATGCAGCAAGAACAGGATCACCAAAAGGCCATTGCCTTATTAGAAGTGGGTCTGCAAAACGTCTCGGACGATAGACTGACTTTACAAATACCGTTGGTGCAGCATTTGTTTGCGGTAGGTCGGTTGGAGGACGCAGATCAAGAACTGGCCAAGGCCAATCAGTGGCAACGTGAGGTGGAAGGGCCGCTGGCCAGCGTGTACGCAATTGAATTGGCTAACTTGGCTGCCTGGCGATTGGCTCAGCAAAACCAATTTGCAGCGGCCGCTGAAGAACTGGAGTCCGCTGTCAATGGATTGCCTCCGTCACATCTGGATTTGGTCCAGTCGAACCTGATTGCCCAAGCTTGGGCGAATGCCGGTCAGTATTATCGCATGGCCGGTCGGTGGAATCGAGCAACTCAGTCGTATCAAAACGCATCTCTGCTGGACGAACAATGGTTGAACGAATATCGCTGGGCGTTAGCACAACGTAGTGAAATGGAAGGGGACTTTGCGGAAGCGCTGCGCCAATACAATCAAACGGCTTCTGAGCGAGAAGATCCTACCGAAGCCTGGTTGCAGACTTCGCAGTTGGCGCTTCGACAGCAGATTTCCTTGCCGCGCGAACAGCGAGATTGGACGCCTTTTCGTCGAGCTATCACGTCGGCTCGTTCGTTTGCTGCGGACACGGATAGTCGGGTTGCCTGTCTCGAGGCGAATCAACTAATGCTGACCGGCAATCGCGAACAAGCTCAGCAAGTTCTGAAAGACGCCATTTCGCAGAATTCGGAAGCGGCGGATGCCAAGCGATTATTGGCAATACTGTATGCCAAACAAGGAAATCTGGACGATGCATTGAAATTGGCCGACTCGTTGGATACCACCGGCCAGCATCTGGCTGACGTGGCCATCTTGCGGTCAGAACTCTATCGGCATACCGGAGATCTTGCGGCGGCTAAATCCAGTTTGGAAGGTGCTATTGCCGAATACGCCGAACCGCAAGACGTGAATTCGTTGCGTCTGGCTTTGGCTCGCTTAAGAACCGAAATGGGCGAATGGAATGGGGCCAAGCAGATTCTTCTGGATGTCATGGAGCAAGACGTGGTCAACACGGAAGCCGCCGATCAGTTAAGTCGGCTGGCTTGGTTGCAACAAGATTGGGATACACTGGTCTACTGTGAAGAACATCTCAAGCAGATTGAAGGTGAACAAGGAGCATTGTGGCGAGCGGCTCGGATTCGCCGACTGCTGGGCGTGGCGCATTCTACTTCGCTGGGACCGGGTGAACGAGAACGCAATCGCGCGGACGCGGCTTCGCTGTTGATGGAATTGGATCAGTCGCCGATGGATCTGTCCTATCTGAGCCTCACTTCGGCGCGAACCGGCAGTGACCGAGGATTCTTGTGGAATGTCGCTTCCAGTTTTGAAGACGCGTTTGATTCTTATTCAGAACGGATCACTCTGAGTGTGGATTTGATTGGTCTGTTGAACGAACTGGGGTTGCATGACAAGGCACAGCAATACGCCGACGCAACCAGAAATTATATCTTGGCCAATCGGAGTCTTTTGGATCCGCAGATCTTTTCGCAGCAAACGGAAAGCGATAGCGATGCCATTCGCTTGGCTAGGATCTGGGCAGACGAACAACCGAGTGGTGATTCGTATATTCGGCTGGCGCGAACGCTGGTGCTTACCGCCATCGACGGATTGCCCGAATACCAGCAACGGCTCGAAGAAGCGGAGGGCGTTTTTGAACAAGCGGTGACTCGTTTTCCCACCGACACGCGAACTTGGGCCGCCTATTTTCGCTTCTTCGTTTCCGCGAGAATTGACCTGCTGAAAGCTCGGCAAGTCTTGCAACGATTGGAAGGCGACAAAGAGATTCCTGAATTGGAACGCAAGTTTTGTCTGGCGCAACTTCACGAATCGATCGGTAACGAACTAGACGCTCAGCAGCTGTATCTGCAGTCCGTTTCGCTGGTACAACAGCTGGGTGACGATTATTCTCAGCAATCGGTTTTGGAACGAGCGGCGTTCTTCCTGAAATCGAAGAAGCCGATGGTGGCCGAAGAATGTTGCCGCAAGGCTTTGGCGCTCGACAACCGCCTGGAAGGGGCTCGAGACATCCTGTTTGATTTGCTGTTGGCCCAGGCGACTCCCGATGCGATCGCGGAAGCGGCCACTTTGTTGCCGTCAGATATCCGTACGATTCGTGAAGAAAAGCTGAAACGAGAAACCGGCAAACAACTGTTGGCACTCGCCGCCGCGTCCAGCCCAGACAACGCGACCCAATTTCGAACCGACGGCTGCGAACTTTTGGATAAACTGGTTCGCAAAACCGGCGATGATTACTTGCTAATCGCGCAAGCTGAAATCGCGAATAGAGACTTTGAAGCTGCTGCCGTGAATTTGAAACGAGCGTTGGCCAGTGATTCTGTGGATCCGCAAATGTTGGCACAATTCATGGAACAGCAACAGGCCGTGCTGAGTGCACCTAGTCTGGAAGAATCAGAGGAATTGCGGTTGTTAACGCTTGCTCTGTCTGATGCGCAAAGCTTCTTGGCAGTACATCCGGATGCACAACAGACGCTCTTTGAGAACGGATTGATGCCGCTGTTAGAAAATGAAGATCCAGAAAACGTGGCGGCCTATGTGGATCAATTCGTGTCCGGCGGCTTCCATCGCATTTCCGATCCGCAAAGTCGAATGCGGTTGGCCGGTGACGTATTGAAAGTCCTGGTTACATTGAACCAAGACCAAGAAATTCAGCGCTTGCTGGAAGCTCGGATTCCACCTCTACGAGGATCCGAATGGCAAACCGCATTTGTTTCCGCTACGTCGACTGTCGCGTTAAACGGTTCGGTATCGGAGCCCATTTTGGCCATCGTGCAGCAGGTTGTCGATGAAGCCAATTCGCCCGAATTGTACTTCTTGGCGGGCAACGTGATGTTGTATCAAGAACGTTGGCACAACGCGTCGCAGTTGTAT
>JAGQOZ010000173.1 GCA_020426955.1 Planctomycetales bacterium | reverse complement strand
CCATCGCGTCTTCCAACGGAACTTCCGGCGGAGGCGAAACTTCAATCGTGATCGCTCGCTCGCGTTCACGGCGATTCACTTGCTCGGGGCCACTGGATAGCGAAACCGTGGCCAATGCTTCCAATGGAATCAGTTCACCGCCGGGCGTAGCAATCGGAAGTCCTCGCACATCTTGCGACCGATTCGAATATTCCGATTCGCCCACGATGGTCAGATCGATTTTGTCACCTTGGTGAAAGTAGTCTGTCGCATAAGCTCCGTCCACCAACGCGTTAACGGTGTATCCCAGATCCGTGCTGGTGACTTGCATTTCGGCCGCTTGAATCACTTTGGGTTCAATATGCAATTCTGGGCCGGAAAGATCCAAACTCGGGACGGGTCGAGCTTGTGCGCCCGGAATCACGCCCATGCATTGTCCTAAAATTTGCCCGCCAAATTGAACCAATGTTTCCAGTTCGGGTCCGGTGATTTCAATGTTGATGGATCGCCCGGCCGCCAAGCCTTGTTCGAACAGCGACGATTGCTTGGCCACGGCAAACGTACCGGGCAACGTGCGACCCACTTTCTGTACCAGCGGAACCAGTTCGGAAACTCGAGCCCCATCTGCCGCTCGCAAACCCATAAACACCTGTCGGCCTCGCGCGACAAAGAAGAAATCTCGAATCACCGGAAAGTCCAATTCGGACACCTCTGGATCGTCCGGGTTCACATCCCAGTAAGGCCGCAATGAAGATTCCACGGTTTCGCCAATGGCCATCAATTCATCCAGGTTGTAGCCGGGTGGCGGCAACAGAATGCCGAACACCAAATTGCGATTCCCCGTTGGCAGATATTCCACTTTGGGAAACATCAACCACGTCAGGCCAATCGCCAAGGTCAGTAGCGAAGTAGCGAAGGCTATTCGACGAAGCACGCTGTGTTGAATCCAACCGTTCACGCCTACCACCGCTTCGACAAACCGATGCCCAAACGATTCCAAGGTTCGAACCAAACCGAACGAAGCCTCCGTTTGCTGACGAGACTTGCCGTTGGTTGCCGGTTGGCCTGCTTGCAAGTCTATCTCGGCGGCTTTGCGATTGCCCAATAGTCGAGCAGACGCCATGGGTATCAACGTCATGGAGATCAGCATGGATAACGCGACTGCGGCGCTGATTGCCATCGCGATATCTCGGAACAGCTGTCCCGCTTCCTCCTGCACAAACACAATCGGCAAGAACACCGCGACGGTGGTCAGCGTGGATGACAAAACCGCGCCCCAAACTTCGGTGGTGCCTTTGACGGCAGCTTGGAACGGAGGTTCACCTTGGTCCCAACGTCGGAAAATGTTTTCCAATACCACCACGGCATTGTCCACTAACATGCCGACGGCGAACGCCAAACCAGCCAGACTGATAACGTTCAGCGAACGTCCTAGCGAACCCAGAATCAGAAACGTACCGATGATACTGGTCGGGATCGCCAAGCCCACAACCAACGCACCTCGCGCGACCCAAAATCCAATGATCACAATCACGGCCAGCGTAATGGCAAAAAACCAAGGGGAAAGATATGCGGCGGCCAAAGCACTGGCGACAATCACGGGGACGGCCACCAAAATGCGAAACCCCAAATGCAAGAAAATCATCAGGACAATCATGGTCAACGCGCCACCGATGAAAATATTTTGCTGAACCAAGTTGATAGAACTGTAGATGTATTCCGTTTCGTCGTACACCTGTGTGAGTTGGAGGCCTCGTTGTTTGAGAATACCTTCGTTCAGTTCTTGGTTAACGGCTTTGAGACCGGCCATGGCGTCCAGCACGTTGGCTCCGGTTTCTCGTAAAGCATTTACGGCGATACTGGATTCGCCAAAGCGGCGAACCAGTCCATCCGCTTTCTTGTATCCCAATTGGACATTCGCCACGTCTCGAACATAAACGGGCTTGCCATCGCGAACCGCAATCAACTGCTGTTCGACTTGTTCGGGACTGCGAAATTGGCCCAGCGTACGGACCACCCAACGTCGCTTGCCTTCCCAGTAGTCGCCGCCCGAAGTATCTTCGTTTTGTGTTCGCAACGCGGTACGCACGTCGGTAATGGTCAATTGCCGAGCGGCCAGTTTTTCCGGATCGATGATGACTTGCAGTTCGTCTTCCAAGCCGCCAATCACGTTGGATTGCGATATCCCAGACACTCGTTCAAAGCGAGCTTCAATCTGATCTTCCGCAAAGCGTCGCAGTTTGGGAACTTCCAGTTCCGGTGGCGGCAACAGCTCTTGAACCTCCGGATGCTGCTGCGCTAGACGTCGCAATCGCAACATACCCAAACCTTGATTGGGTGAATTGCGAATGCGCACCATTGCTTCTTTCAAGTGCGGATGCTTGGCGTCAAATGCGTCAAAGTCTTCTTGGGCCGGATACCGAGGACTCAAGATGAACCATGCAATCGGGCTGTTGTTGGCGTTGGCCGTGGTGATGACCGGCTTGTCCGCGTCTTCGGGATATTGACGAACCTGTTCCAACCGCCCGATGACGTCCACTACCGACGCTTGCATTTTGGTGCCGACCAAGAACTCGAGTGTGATACGGCCCATCGAATCGGAGCTTTCGGAAGACATCTTGGTGACACCTTCCACACCCTTCAACTGCTCTTCTTGCTCCATCACGATTTCTCGTTCCACTTCCTGCGGACTGGCACCAGGCCAACGAGTTTCAATGGTGATGGTGGGCGTTTGAACCTCGGGCGTCAATTGCATCGGCATACGCAACAGGGCCACCACGCCAAAGAGAACCATGAGCAAGACGCCGACCGTGACTTTTGCGGGATTTTTGACAAAGAAATCGATAAGTGCCATGGCTACAGCCTGTTTTTATTTCGAACCGTGTTTTGTTTTTTTGAATTCGTTTCCAACAGTCGCGTGATTACTTGCTGTTGGACGCGGCCCAAGTCACTTGGCTGGGCGGGCCACCGGGACGAGGCATCGGGATGCGTTCGTTGCCGCGAATGATGACGGACGATTCGGCCGTTAACAGCGAACCGACCGATTTAGGTTCGGCCGCGTTGGGCGCATTCGATCTACTTGACGAAACAATCGAAACTTCAATCCAATCGTCGTCTTCCGCACCTGTCGCTATGGGAATGGGAATCGCGTTGGCCGTTTGCATGTTGCCTTCGCCGGGTGCGATCGAATCGGGTTGGATGACCCACACAATCGGCTTGGGACCGCCAAACACAATGGCATCCTTGGGAACAATCAATGCGTTAGGCGATTGACCGACGGCCAGTTCCGCTCGAGCCAGCATGCCAGCCTTCAACGTTGGTTGCTCGTCCGCATCCAAAATATTGTCCAGTTGAATTTTGACCGGAAACGTTCGCGAACGCACATCCGCCTTCGGAATAATCGCGGCCACGACTCCCGGAATGGTCTTGTTTAATGCGGGAACCTGAACGGATACTTCGTCCCCGACGTGCACAAACGGAATGTGCGCCTCCAGCACTTGCACCACCGCATCCACTTGGTCTAACGCTACGACTTCAGCCACCGGTTCGCCTCGAGACACCCACTGTCCTTCTTCTGTATGTTCGACAGTGACATAGCCAGCGAATCGTGAACGAATGGTGTATTTGGCCTTTTGATCTTGCAAGCGTCCCAAGTTGGCTTCTTGCATGGACACTTTGGCTTTGGCCTGAGCGATGCGTTCTGGGCGAGGACCGTCAACGATCAACTGATACGCAGCGGTGGCCTCCAGCAACCTCTGCTTGGCTTCCAGTGCCATCGCCACTGATTGATCATAATCCGATGCGGAGATCGAATTGTTGGCACGTAGTGCTTCTTGCCGCTGGCGCTCGTTTTCCAGGTATTCGGCGTTCACCTTCGCCGCCTCGACCAACGCGGACGACTGCTGAATTTCTTCGCGACGACTACCATTTTCCAATTCTTCCAATTCCTTACGGCGAAGTTCCAGTTCAGCCGCCGCTGCGTCAATCTCCAATTGAATGGTTTCCGTCAACAGCAACGCCAGCTCTTGTCCCTTTTCCACTCGATCCCCTTCACGCACTTTCATTTCGACAACGCGTCCATCCACCGCCGATCCGATCACAGCGGTGCGAGTCGCCGCGATGGTGCCGACGACTTGTTGTTTAGGGATCAGTTCCGAACGCGATTTCGCTCGAGTAATCTCCACCACAGCTGGGCCGCGTTGCGCCCAACAGGACGTCGATCCAATCAGGACCAACGAGACGGCGATCAGAATTCTGTTGTGAAAAGCAATCATGGCGGTTCCTGTGAGTCTTATCTGTCTTGATTCGAACGGTAAAACCGTCTGTGTTTGATAACGTTCGACACGCCGCGTCGAGAACGCGATGGTCGGCGAATTTGCGTCAAAGGCTTTTAACCAGATTCGACCTGGCTGGACTGATAGTGACGCAGGTTGTTCAGCACGATACGCAGTGATTTAATCAACGCTGCAAGTTGTCGATCGCTGAGCCCCTGCGTGGCTTGTTGGCGAATGCGTTTGGCACACTGAACTACTTTCTCCCAAACACCTGACGATTGTGGCGTCAGGCGAATCACTTTCCGGCGACGGTCGCCCGTGGACGAACAACGCCGAATCAATGAGTCACGTTCCATTCGGTCCAAGACACCGACCAGCGTGGCGGGTTCAATCATCATGCGATTTGCCAATTCGACCTGCGAAAGTTCGCCATCAATCACCAGCCAACCCAACACTTGCGATTGGCGATAGGTTAAACCATGCGGTTGTAATTCGTCCGTCAACGCCTTTTGGAACGCTTGCGACGTTAACACAATCCAGTAGCCGATACTGGCTTCAAAATCGTAATTCAAGGCTACGGATTCCGTGCTGGCCGTTGGTTGCGTTGCTGCCATGCCATTCTCCGGCAAAACGTTAGGCTGGTAATAGTTAGCTTCCTATCTATTTTGGCTTACCGTCAAAAATTCGCAAGTAGGTAGCGAAAAAGCGTTAGCACAAGGAAACAGAAAAGGCGAGCTGCCGAAAACAGTGCATTCGGTTCTGTTGGTTGCGATCCAGAAGGCGGACGAATGGGCCTGACGAGCGAAGCACGATATCGGTTGGCTCTGCGAGTTATCCGTGATGCCAATGTGGGTATCGCGTTTCGGAAATGTCAAGGCATATTTTTTGTTGCCGTGAACGCTTCCTGAATGTCTCTTGGTGTCCGCGAAAGACTCGGCTTATAATACGGGACTGACATGTGTGAACCACTTACCAACATAGTTACCGTTTTGGCGATAGGAACTGATCGTGCCCCAAGTACGTCCCAAAGTTGCGGAACTGAGATTCCAGCTTTACGGTCGTACTCTGCACCCAGAGCTGTTTGAGATCTATTCGCGCAGGACGATTCAGCGCGAAGGATACAGTGCGACTATCGCCATCACCAGCGCGGGCCACTATGTCACATGGCGATGTGGCGAGACGATTTTGACCGAAGTTGCCGCAGCGGCGCATCATCCGTTACCCGAAACGGGCAAACTTCTTTCTCACAAATTGCAGGGACGCGCGGAAGATCAAATTCGCAACTTGGATGGCTGTTCGTACCAAGTGTCTTTTCAGCTGGAACCGGTAAATTTGGAAGTCTTCTGGTCGTTTCAAAAAGCGTTGATGGAAGACGAAAACCGGAAAGGCATGCTGCATACGTTCGATTCCAGCGGACGAGTTGCGATGGGCGCCATCAGCTACATCCACATAGAATCTCGCAACCGTAGGCTCGCCATCCAGGCGTTTCATACCTTTCCGGATGACAGCGTCTTAGTGAAAAGTCAGTCGATTTTTTGCATGCCGTAACCGCGTAACCGGTCATTTGGTCAGGTATAGATTGCCGTTCGCCAATAGTCTAAACCAGTCGCCACACTGGGACCTGCCACGATTCTCGCCAGCCAATTACAACCGGTATCGTTCCAGAACCACGCTTCGCAATTACTGTGGTTGCTGGTCTGCTATTTTTTATATTAGGACGCGGGAACCGATAACGCTCGGCGTGTAGTCGCACGGCGAGCGTCCCTCGGCATGAATCGTATCTGTAACTCGCTGCACCATAACAGGCGTGTGGCCATCGCTTCGAGTTTTGTCATCCTGATGATTTGGAAAAATGCGAGTTTAGCGTTAGACTACGGTTCCTGCCATGTTTCGCTTGCCCCTCTGCCCCTTTTTCCTGCTAGGTCATTCCGTGCGTACTTGTGTCTGTTTCGCCATGTGGATTTGTGCTTTCGCGTCATTGCCTGCTGGGTTTGGCGCGGAAACGGAATTGGCAGCGACCCGTTCGTTTTCGGACGAACAGATCGAATTCTTTGAGACGCATGTCCGCCCGCTGCTTGTCCAACATTGTTACGAATGTCACAGTACCGATGCAGAAGAAGTTCAGGCAGACTTGTACGTCGATAGTCGCGAAGGAATGGTAGAACGAACAACATTCGGGCCCGTTGTCATTCCTGGCAAGCCGGATGAAAGCTTGTTGATTTCGGCGGTTCGCTACGAATCCTCCGAAATGCCGCCCGACAAGAAGCTAAGCGACCAACAGATTGCCGCATTAGAAAAATGGGTGGCCATCGGCGCTCCTTGGCCCGAAGTCACTTCGTCGCCCGCTCCTACGTCGGCCGCGACCGAAATCGACTTTTCTGAAGCAAGGCGTTTGCACTGGGCGTGGCAAGTTCCCACAAAGAGTGACGTGCCCAAACGGCCAGCGAAAGGTAACGCTGCCGACGAAAGTATGGATGCGAGTCCGATTGATCGATTCATCAGCGCCAAGTTACACGCGGCGGGATTGCAACCAAATCGTCTGGCATCGCCGGTAACGTTGATTCGGCGTATCTACATTGACCTGCTTGGCGTCTTGCCTTCGCCAGCAGAAGTCGAAGTGTTCGTAGCAGAGGCAAGGCAAGATAGACAGCGCGCGGTTGGGCAGTTGGTGGACCGCTTGTTAGAGTCACCCTTGTACGGACAACGCTGGGCGCGGCATTGGCTGGATGTGGCTCGATACAGCGATGGTCACGGCGGTTTTCTAGACAACAAGGCATTGCCGGACGCATGGCGATATCGAGACTGGGTGGTGGATGCGTTGAACCGTGACATCCCGATTGATCAATTCCTTCGCCTGCAGATCGCCGGCGATATTGTCGGTGACTATCAAGACGCTGTGGCAACTGGCTTCTTCGCGTTGGGGCCCGAATATATTTCGGATGGCGGCGACCCGGATAGCGTGGCACAAGCAAAAGGAGAAACGCTGGATGATCGCATCGACACGTTAACTCGAGGCCTGTTGGGCATCACCGGCTCGTGTGCTCGCTGCCACGATCATAAATTCGATCCCATCCAACAACTCGATTATTACGCATTAGCAGGTGTCTTCAACAATACGGCCACTCGGCAAACTCCACTTGCTGAACCAGATGCAGTGCACCGCTTTGACGAATTCCAAAAGCGAACCAAACAGCTGCAGGACCAAATCAACAAGCTTCAGCAGCAGTTGAAAAAGGAGAATATCGAACCCAACGCGGAACAGCTAACACAGCTGCAAACCTGGCAGGCCGAATTGGATCAACAACGCGCTCACCCTGTTCCAGCCTATTCCACAGCGCACACGCTGACCGAAAGTGGTGACCAAGATATGCACGTCGCAGTGCGAGGCAACTTACGGAGAACCGGTCCGCTTGCTCCGCGACAGTTCTTGCGGATCCTGTGCGAAAGCTTGCCACCTCGCTTTGATTCGGGCAGCGGACGACGCAACCTAGCAGACGCAATGGTGGATTCGAACAATCCACTGACCGCTCGCGTGTTTGTCAATCGAATCTGGATGCACCATTTTGGTCACGGAATTGTGCGCACGCCCAACAATTTTGGCACGTTGGGCGCGGCACCTTCGCATCCAGAATTACTGGATTGGTTGGCGGTTGATTTTATGGAAAACGGTTGGTCATTGAAACGCTTGCATAGACAGTTACTGACGTCCGTCGCCTACCAGCGAAGCAGTGATCATTCGCCCGCGTCTGCCGATCTGGATGCCGGTAACACACTGTTGTGGAGATTTACTTCTCGGCGAATTGACGTGGAAGCGTGGCGAGACGCAATGCTGACAGTAACGGGCGAATTGGACACAACTTTGGGCGGGCCGCCGGAAGACGACATTGCCTCCAGCCGCCGCAGAACACTGTATGCCAGAGTCAGTCGAAACGGAGACGTATTTGCGTCGGATCGCTTTCTTCGTCGGTTTGATTTTCCGTTGATGCGAGCGACCGTGGCGCAGCGGCCTCGGAGCATCGTTCCTCAGCAATTTCTATTCTTGCTAAACAGTTCGTTCATGGTGGAACGAGCGACCGCATTGACGCAGCGAATCGACAGGCTTGCAGGCGAAGATGCGAAAGACCTGATCAAAATCGAATGCATCTATCGATGCCTGTTCAGTCGGACTCCGACAGAACAGGAATTGACTGTCGGTCAACAGTTCCTTTCACAGGATGCGACATCCGACAATCTCGGTTTAACGCCCTGGGTACAATACGCTCAGGTTTTACTCAGTTCCAACGAATTCATGTTTGTGAGGTAAGTCATGACGTTGTCGAACAGGCGAATCCCGCCACAAAGCTGTATTGCTCGAGGAGCCGCTCGCTGGCTACCGGACCTGGGTCATCGCCGAGACGCGTTGCGTCGGATGGGTGCCGGTCTGGGAACGTTGGGTTTAGCCAGCGTCATGGCGCAGTCCGGTATGTTGAGTAATTCGTGTGCTTCGGCAAACCAAGCCAGTGTCGTGTCGCCGCTACTGCCCAAGGCACCTCACTTCGCTCCCAAAGCCAAGCATGTCATCCAACTGTTTATGCCGGGCGGGCCTTCGCAAGTGGACACGTTCGACTATAAACCGGAATTGTTCAAAGCGGATGGCAAGAAAACAGGCGTGGGCGGGGGACTATCCAATCAAGAGCGCAAACTGCTTAAGCCCCTCTGGCAATTTCGGCCTGGTGGTGAATGTGGCACCATGGTCAGTGATTTATTTCCGCATTTGCGAACCTGCATGGACGATATCTGCGTGATCCGCTCGCTGAACGGCAATGACAACGAACATTACAACGCGACGCTCGGAATGCATACCGGATCGTTTTTCTTTTCTCGCCCCAGCATTGGCTCATGGGTTAGTTATGGGCTGGGGACCGAAAACCAGAATCTTCCCTCCTTCGTCGCCCTGGCCCCGCAAATGCCGTATGCGGGGACGCAGATTTTCAATAACGATTTTCTCCCCGCGTATCATCAAGGTGTGCGAGTCATCGGAGGCAAGGAGCCCATCCCCAACCTCACGCGTCGCACAACCCACCACGGCTTGCAGGAGTTGGAACTGGGCTTGGCCGATGTCCTCAACAATCGGCACTTGCGTGACCGGTCTGGCGATAGTGACTTATCCGCCCGGATTCGCAGTTTCGAGACCGCATTCCACATGCAGACCGATGCCCCGGAAGCGTTCGACGTGTCGAAAGAGAACGACCGCACGCTGTCCCTTTACGGATTGAAGCGAGGACAAAACGAGGGTTTCGGTTGGATGTGTTTGGTTGCTCGGAGGCTGGCCGAACGTGGAGTTCGGTTCATTGAATTGGTCGATGGCAGTAGCAGCCACAACTGGGACCAACACGGCAACATGGCTGAACATGCCGACCACGCGAAAGTCATCGACCAACCCTTGGCCGGGTTGTTACGGGATTTGAAAGACCGTGGGATGCTGGAGGAAACGTTGGTGGTTTGGACCACCGAGTTCGGACGCACGCCGGGTGTCGATGGCGAGAAAGGCCGGGGCCATCACAGTGCGTGCTTTTCCTCCTGGCTGGCCGGTGGTGGGGCAAAAGGTGGGATGGCCTACGGAACGACGGATGAAATTGGGGCAACGGTCGCCACGGATGGGGTTCACGTCCACGATTTTCACGCGACGATTCTTCACCTGCTCGGTATCGACCACACAAAACTCACCTACCGTCACGCGGGCCGCGATTACCGCCTGACTGATGTGCACGGTCGTGTCGTCCGCGACCTGTTCGCGTAATTCCAACGGAGCACGGTTCCAGCAGCGATTGACGCCACACAATTTTTCGTCAAACGAGTAATAGCCAAGGTTTCGTAAGGCAGCTTGCACTTTTGACGCACCATCAGTGAATGTCGCACTTGAAGGCTGCTACAAATCGAATCTGGATGCGGAGACCAGTACATTCGAGTTCATCGCCAAGTAACACGATGAGAAAGTGGATATACGTGTTAAGTCTATGTTGAATCGACCGAAGCAAATGCCACGACAAAAGTGGACACAACTTCACTTTTTGAAGGATTTTAAATTGATCGTCACGCGTGGCTACCCACAAATTC
>JAGQOZ010000172.1 GCA_020426955.1 Planctomycetales bacterium | reverse complement strand
TGACCGTCGGCGTTGACGTCCAGCCGGTTAATCGAATTCTGCCACGGGGTTGGATTTGTACCGGTGAAATTAGCGGTCACAATTTCCGCGTCCCGTTGATCCACCTTGCCATCTCGATTGATGTCAAACAGATAGGTCGTTTCGATCAAGTTGTTCGCCATGATTGACGCCAAGATCCGATGGCGATCGATTTCATCCACGCGTCGTTCGTCCAGTGAATCACCGGTTTCTCCGACCAGGTTACCGAACAAGAAAACGTCTTCCGCGATCAAGCCCGTGCGGTTGTTCGCCTTCACCGTCACTTGCAGCCACGCGTTGCGAATCACACCTTCGTCCCAAGTGAACACGATCCGATCCGCATGATCGTAACCCTGCCCGGCCAGCACTTGAAAGGCGTTGGGCGTTGGAGCCACATCGCCAACACTGTCAGGCTGTTGTCCAACGCGAAATTCAAAATCCTCCAACGTGACTTCGCCCGGCAAGCCGTGCATGTCAATCATCAGTCCGTTGATCCCTTTGTCATAACTGGTGTAGTTCACAAACTGCGGCATGTCGCCGGGATTCATCGCAAACTTGTCTACCGCAATCGCCAGTTGGTCCGCGCCGCTGATGGCCGGATTGTTGTCGTCAAATCGCGAATCGTTGTAGAACAGCATGCGATCCACAATGAAACTCGATTCGTCCCAGCGTTGATTCGGCCTCCCCGGAGTGCCCCCGTCGTTGCCGGCTGACCATGCCAACGGGTCATTGCCTTGCATTCGTAGCGAATTTCGCACCAATGACGCTCCGTGACCATGGGCTTGGTCCGGCCAAGCTGCAGCGGGCGAATTGTAATGCAGCTGATCCGTGACCGAAAACGGAATGATCGACGTAGGCCCGGCCGCTCGAGACAACACGATGCGCTCGCCCGAATTCAACATTTCGCCAGCATAAGGCCCAAAGATGGCGACGTCTTCTGGAACGGAGTACTTTTGCCGGAACGCGTCTGGATCGATTCCCACCAACAACGCATAACTGAAAGGCGGGATAGCCGTAGCGGGTAGATCCAAGAACACTCCTTCGGTAAGACGCCAACTGGGGCCAAATGGCTGGTTCAAATACGCCGGCGTGCGATGCGGATTGTAGAGTTCGATGAATTCATCACCGTTGCCCTGCGGAAAATACATCACTTCGTTGATCACGGCTTCACGGAACGGCCGTTCATTGTCGCGAAGTCGCTCCACTGCCACGGGCGAACCATTGGGGAAACCAGGTGTTCGTTCCAACGCAATCAAATACTCTTGTTCGCCAACACTGTTGGTATGCAGAATGAAACTGGACGAATTGAAACCGTAACCAAACTTGGCCACGTAGCGATAACCGCCCAATTCTTCCGGCGATCGGCCGGCAGACGTCACGTAGATTTTTTCTCCCAGCTTAGAAATATTGAATCCCATGATGCCGCCAAAATTCTGTGTAGGTACGGGCGGCGCTGTGGCGGAAAAGTACAAGAATCCGTGAGCCGGTAAAATGGTTCCATCCGCAATGCGATACAGATCCAACTGCGATGCCCGACCGCTCAGGTACCAACCGCTCAGATCCATATCGTGATCCGTAGTGTTGTGCAATTCCAAATAGTCACCGGGATCGCCGTCTGAATGCGTCAATGCTTCACTGATCACAATGGCATTTTGTACATAACCCGGATCGGACGTGCCCGGCGAACCATTCACGTAATGACTGGGACGCCACCGCGACGGATCAGCCATGCGAACCACATCCGACGCGTCGACGTCCATGAATTCGTCTTGCAGAACCAGCGAAAAGAATTCGTCATCGGCAATCTTGTACCAGTCCGTGTCGTACGTGAATTGAACAAGGGGTCGATCCCATTCACCCACAGCCAACAAAGTGTCTCGGCCTTTCAACCGGCCGCTGTATGTTCCCGCGACGCGCGACGCGGCTTCCGGATAGCGTTGCAAAAATGCTTGGCGGTTCTGCACCAAGACGATGCGTTGCTGCGGCTCGAGCGACTGGATTTCCGCCGTTTGAAAATCAAACCGGATTCCTCGCACAAACCGAACCGCAGACAAATCGATGGGCGATTCGCCCGTATTCATCAGCTCCAGAAAATCAAAATCATCTGCGGTGAAATCGGCGGACGGCATCGCCTTCGCTTGGATCTCGGACACTTGCAGAGCTGACGGCACGAAATAATCGGTCATGGTTGCCGCGCTCCATTCGTCTGCTTGTCGAATTCTGGCGATGACACGCATTGTCGTGTGGATGGGAATCGCTTGTTCGTACCGAAGGGCCGAATCCGTCAACTGGCCGTCAGGCGTCACGGGATCGGTGCCGTCGACGGTAAAATAGATTTCGCTATCGCTGGTAGACGAAGAAATCTGCAGTTGCATGTTGTCGACAATTTCGCCACTCGGTTGATCAAACGCCGGCGGCGGCACGGCGGAATCCAATCCCATATCACGCAGTTGCAATCGAACCACAGACTGACGTTCCGGAAAGTACAGCTGCTGAATTCGTTGCACTTCCACTTCCCAATGATCAATCGGATTGTACAACGTCACTGGGCCTTCATCGTTCGACTGCACGTCTCGGCGATGGTCTCCCCAGCGAGCGGATTCGGCCAGAACGGCGGGACGCAGCTGGGTTGCCAAGCGATCCCATCTGGCTTGATTTTGTTCTACCGAAAGTGCTCCGCCTGAACTGGTATGCCGATGCCAGCGATCAGCAAACGCCCGTTGAAATTCCGGAACCTGCTGTAATTGTAAGAACAGTTGCTGCACCGGATCAGCGCTGACTTGGTCTGCCACCTGGTCGGATGCCTCACGCAAAATCGATTCACCGTCGACCACCAGAAAGCGAAATGGTCCATTCTGCTGACGGTTGCGAATCGCGAACCAATCTCCATCCGCCATGGCTCGATCACCCGCATAAATTCGCAGCAGCATGAAATCCACAAAATTGTCGACATCTAGCAGCGAACGCATTCGTTGGTACGCGGTCGGATCTGTGGCGATTGTTCGAGCCGTTGTCAGCAATTCGTTCCAACCATCGGCCGACCCTTCGTCCACTTCGCCCGCATCAATGATGTCATAGTCGGATCGCTGACCTCCCCAATGTTCTGCCGCAAACGCATCGTCCACTCGTTCCGTCGCGTTGTAGATGCCCCAATACATGCCGTTCAACATCAAGTGAAAGAATTCTCCGCTGACGGACAGTTGGCCCATGTCTGCCAACGTCTGCCGCAACCAAGCGTCTCGGATCAAGGTCGCTTGGGATCGCTGCGTCGATTCCGGTGACAGCCAAGAATCGTTGTAACCGGCGTTGAGTTCCAGACGATCAAATTCAATCCCCGCGTCTGATTCGAACAACGGTTCATCCAACGTCCCTACGCCATATTCGCCGCGAAAATACAGGCGAAACGAATGTTTCGGCGTATTGGTTGGTTCGCGACTCGCACCACCTCGAATCCGTATTCCCGCATCCACTTGGAAGCCGGTTCGGCCACTTGGATGCAGCAATTCTACCGACGCAATGCGTTCCCAATCGCGACCATCGTCCGTCGGATTCGCATAGATTCCTCGATCCGCCGCAAATAGATCTGCGGCGTCCAGATTGATGGCCAATGTCGGTAGTGACAAGAAACTGTCAGTGATACTGGTGCGAAACCGTTCGCTGGTGGTAATGTCCGCGTCCATTTCATAATCGGCGGCTGCGACGTTGCCTCGGCGGTCCGTCCAATTTGTCGGAAGCGAATCGGCAGGCGGCGTCGAAGCCAGCTGCGAAGGAAACAGGAACGTGTGAGTGTACGTTTTGCCGCCGGCGTTGTTCGCAAACGACTTGGCTCGAATGGTGGTCGAATTTGTAACGGGAATCCAATCGTCATAGATCGGGGCTTCCGGCGTCGGGACAGATCCGTCCAAGGTGTAGTGTACGGGCGAATGCAATCGTTGCACGTCCAAGGCAACTTGGATGGGCTGATCAAAGTAGTTGTCGTTAGGATAGAAAACGGAATCTTTAAACTCGACGGGATTGTGCGCGCCGGGAGTGGGATGCACAAAGAAAGCTTCGTCAATCAGGTCGGCGGTCAATCCATAACTGACGCCATCCGTTTGGACGGGATATTGCGGTTCGTATTCGTTATTGACTGTGGCGCCATCGGGCTGGACTAGAGCCAAATATTCGCCTTCCCGAGACAACCGGAAGTTGGTGTGAAATTCGTTCACTTCGTTGGTGGGACCCAGGTTGAATCCGGAGGCAAAGACGACCAAGAACTGATCTTCGCCCAAAACGTAGGATGATGGAAATTGCCATACGTCCAACTCTTGCTTGTCGTCGGTCAGATACCAACCTTGCAAATCGACTTCGCCCGGCCCCGGATTGTAGATTTCAATCCAATCATGAAATCCGCCGTCGACGGCCGAAGGATAGAACGATGGATTCGACGCCATGAATTCGGTGATGATGGGCGTGGCCGACAACAGGTAACGGTTTTCCAACGATTCGATGGGCGAAGGACGGAACGAGCGAAATCGTGATGGATGACGAATTCGCATATGAGGCCCTTTTTGCACAATGACGATACCGAAAGATTTTTAGACGCAGGTGCTTCGATTGTAAATTCAGACGACAAAATTCCCAAGAAATTTGTTGCAAAAGCGAATAGGTGCACTACGCATCATCCACTTTTACCGGAGTCTTACACGCCGGACGCCAGGTTGCTGGTCTGTCGATCGCCATGAGGTATACTCGCGAAATGAGTAGTCAGGGATAAAACAACAAGGCGTTGATTTCGCGTGCAAGAATCAACGTAGTGTGTTTCGAACAAAGAAAGGTAGTAGACGGATGCTTCGTCGAATTCGATATGCGACCGTAGGGCTGTTGGCCCTGTTTTCTTCATTGGCAGGTGCTGCAGAATTGGCGCCGCAGGACACTTCTTTACAGTTTATTCCAGCGGACGCCGCCATCTACACCGGTTCGTTCCAATGGGGCACCCAGTTTCAGCGAATTGTGCAGAGCAACGCCTTTAAAAAACTGGAACAACATCCGTTGGTCCAAATGGGAATGACTCAGGCGCTGAACTATTGGCAATCGGAATCGGGTCCGCTGAGCGAAATGCTGACCATGCCAGAAAACCAGGCCCTGCTGTCGCTCGTTCGAGAAGCGGTTGCGGAAGAAACGTTTTGGTACGCGGACGACAACACCGTGGAATGGTTGGCCGCCATGATGAAGCTGTCCAACGAAATCAACGCCGCACAGTATGAAGCGATCAGCGGCGATGATGACGTGGATGAAGAGGAATTGGTGCAGCAAGCGATCTTGCGAACCATCGACAAGTTGGATCTCGCGCTTTGGCCGGGCATCGTCATTGGTTTCAAGTCGGATAATGTGGACGAATTGAACCGACAGTTGCAGCGAGCGTTCGATGCAATGCAAGCCGCCATGGAAAGCGAAGAGGAACTCGCGCCACTGCAAGATTCACTTCAACTGGACGATCGTGACGGCCAAAAGTCTCTAACTTTTCGCTTTGATGGCGACAAAATCCCCTGGGACGAAGTGATTGAAGAAGACGAAATCCGCGATGCGTTTGGAGACAAGCTGAAACAACTGAAGTTTGAATTCTCGTTGTCGCATCATCAAGGCTACATCGTGTTGGTGATGGGCCGAGACCAGTCGGTGCTGACCAAGTTGGGACGGGGCGAAAAGCTGCTGAACCGCAAGGAAATGGCTCCGATTCGCCAACTCTCGTCCGTAGCGTTAACAAGCGTGGTGTACGTTTCGGAACGGCTCGCAAAATCCGCCAATTCGGTGGACCGAGCGATCGATCAATATGCTCAACTGGCGCAAGCGTTAATCAAATCGGAAGAAATGGAATTGGAACCCCAGCAGCGAGAAAAAATTTCGGTGGACATTGAAGCCTTTCGCCAAGATTTGCAAGCGGCTATCACGGTTCATGTCGGCGCGGTATCGGGCTATTCGATCATGACCGACGACGGCTACGAAGGATATCAATATGACTGGGCGGAACGAGAACCGCTGGACGTGAAGCCGTTGCAGTTGGTGCAGCACGTCGGTGGTTCGCCCTTGTTCTTTGCCATTGGTCACAATCAGTCGCAGCCAGAATGGAACGAACTGTGCAAGAAGTGGGCGCCTCGCGTGTTTTCCTACATTGACGATGCGACTCGCCAAGAATTAGAAGATCAGCCTGAAGAACTGGAAGCCTACGATGCGTTGGTAACTCGAGGTGGACCGTTGCTGAACAAGCTGGGCCAAATCATGGAAACGAAGTTGGGGCCTGCGTTTGCGGGCGGAGAAACGGCGATTGTCATCGACACGGAAGCTCGCAGCGACCAGTGGCACGCCATGCTTCCGGCGGGTGAAAAACTTCCCATGTTCGAATTCGCATCAGTCTGCTTGATGAGCAATCCCCAACTGGCGGCCGAAGGTTTTGCCGAAACATTCCAAGTGGCTCAGTCCATGGTCGACCTGATGGTGGAACTGGATCACGATGGTGAATTCCCCATTACGTCCATTCCAGAACCGGATGTCCAAGAAGTGGCCGGCGGCAAAATGTATTCTTATGCGTTGCCCGCTCAGGCTCAGTTGGACGAGGCCATTCGGCCTAACGCGTTGATGGTAGACAACGTGTTAATCATCTCCACCATGCCGGAAACTAGCCAGCGATTGAGCGCCGATGCTTCGCCTCAAATCAAGGGAATTCTGGCGAACGAAATCGCTCGCCCCTTGGTCGCAGCCAGCTACTGCGACATGAGCAAGTTTTGGTCGGCCATCAACGAATGGGCTCAGTTTGGTGCGAATCTAACGGGCAACGATCTTTCGTCCTACCAAGTATTCCTGGACGCCATCGCCTGCTTTGACGGATTTTCCGCCGTCGTAAATCAAACCGACGAAGCGTTGGTGACACATTACGACGTACGTTTTAAAGACCTTCCGGCGGACGAATAACGTCGACTGACACAGGCTTGTCACTTGTATCGGCCATTACCAAACGGATTCCCTTAACAAGGTGAAAATCATGTTACGTCCTGCAATTACGTTTTGGATGGTACGCCTGTTCATATGCCTGCTAATCGGCGTTTCGACCGTGGCTGCGGAAGGCATGCAATGGCAAGCAGGTGTGGGGCGCACGGAAATTACGCCCACGGGGCCGATGTGGATGGCCGGTTATGGGCATCGCGATCATCCGGCCGAAGGCACGTTGACGCCGTTGTGGTGCAAGGCCTTAGTGCTGGAAGATCAGCAACAGCGTCGCGCGGTTTTGGTGACGCTGGATCTGGTGGGCATCGATCGGCGTTTGACGCTGGATATTTGCGAACAACTGAAGTCGGAATTCGGATTGGATCGTTCGCAGATTGCGTTCTGCTGTTCGCATACGCATACCGGTCCGGCGTTGGTTCGCAATCTCGCTCCGCTGCACTACTTGGTGGTCGACACGCCCGAACAAGAACGCATTGAAGCGTATTCAAAGCAGTTAGTGGGCAAGATTGTTCAATCGGTGCGAACCGCGTGGAATTCGCTGGAACCGGCATCGCTGGCTTGGGGCAGCGGCGAAGCGACCTTTGCGGTGAACCGTCGAGAAAACGTGGAGGCGAACGTACCGGCCGTTCGCGCCGCGCAACAGCTCAGCGGCCCCGTCAATCATCACGTTCCTGTGCTGGCCATTCGCAACGCCGAACAACAACTTCGCTGTGTCGTGTTTGGCTACGCTTGTCACGCGACGGTGCTGAGCTTTTACCAGTGGTCAGGTGACTATCCCGGGTTCGCTCAGATGGAACTAGAATCGCATCACCCCAATTGCACGGCCATGTTCTGGGCTGGTTGTGGCGCCGATCAAAATCCGTTGCCGCGGCGCAGCGTCGCCTTGGCGCAACACTACGGACGCCGCTTGGCCAACGCCGTGGACACCGTGTTGTTGACGTCAGACATGGAGCCGATCGAACCGTCGCTCGGCACGGTCTACCAAGAAGTTGCCTTGCCGTTGGATACGCTGCCCAGTCGATCAGAACTGCAAACGCAGACGGAATCGAAGGATCGCTTCGTGGTGGCTCGAGCTAAAAAGCTACTGGAAACGCTGGATGCCCGTGGCCATTTGGAAGAAACCTATCCCTATCCGATTGCCGTCTGGAAGCTGGGCCAGCAAGTCGATTTTGTGCTGTTAGGCGGCGAAGTGGTGGTGGATTATGCCAACCGTTTGATGTCGGAATTGGGGCAGCAACGCACGTGGGTGGCCGGTTACGCCAACGATGTGATGGCGTACATTCCTTCCCGTCGAGTGCTTCAGGAAGGCGGCTACGAAGGCGCCGGCGCCATGGTCTACTACGGCTTGCCCTCGCCATGGGCACCGGACGTGGAGAAGATCATTGTGGACGAAGTTCAAAGACAGACAACGCTATCTGATTGAACCGCATCGTCACCGTGACGGAAGTTATCTTGCGTATGACGCAGGCCCCAACCGCCAATTTTCCGTCATGCTGCGTCGGCCAGTTGATTCGCATGTCTGACGGCAACCACTTTGATATTGTTTTGATTGGCAGTTCGCACGAATTCAGATTCGTCCAAGATGATGGTTCGGTTCGCTTCGATGGCCAAGACGCTACCGCCGGCTTTGGCAATCGACTCCAACGTTCCCACTCCGACCGTGGGCACGTCAAATCGCATGTCTTGCTGAGGCTTGGCGATTTTGACCACAGTGAATCCACCTGCCTGACAAAGTTGTCCGGCGCGAACGATACACTGGTCGGTTCCTTCAATGGCTTCCACGGCCAACACCGCTTGCCCTTTCACTGCCACACTTTGCCCAACGTCCAGCCGACCCATTTCCGACGCCAACGTCCAGCCGAATTCCACGTCTTTGATCTGGGCACCAGTGAGCGGCGCCCCGGCCAACTGCCGCTCCTTGACTAGTAGTTCGGGCGCAAAGTCGGTGGCGGGGGCAAACTGTATTCCGAATTTGGCAAAGGCATCGACAATCGTTCCCAGCATCGTGTCATCCTTTCGATCTTTGGTTCGCGAAACAAAATGCGGGTAAAACGTTTGGATGCAGTACCAATCGGGCAAGTGCTTGAGCAGATAATATTTCTTGAACAGCAACACCTTGTGAATCTTGCCGGCCATGGTGGCTTGGGTCACGCCATTCTTCTGAAAGTAGCGAACGGCTTTTCCCAACTGGGCGATTCCGATGGGCTGAAAGTGATGACACAGTGAAATCAATTCTGAATCCACGTGGTCCTTCACGCCCAGGCAAAAGACTTGCTTACCTTGCGAACGCAACGTTTGGGCAACGACCAACGGAAACCGACCCCAACCTGCAATCAGGCCGATCTTGTGTGGTGAAGCGGAATTCGAAAGGTGGGCGAATTCTGTCATTGCGAATCGTTCGTTCGAATCGAATGTTCCAAGCACGCAGCAACTACGCAGCTTCCTTTTGAGCCGCGGATTGATTGGTTAGAGCGTCTACTTGCTTCTGTAACGCTCGCAGTTGTTTTCGCATTTCGGGCAATTTGGCAAACGCCGCTTGCTTGGCCATTTGGTCTCGTTCCGGTGTCGCGGGAATACCAATCACGGTCGAACCAGGCGGAACATCTCGCATGATGCCCGATTTGGCACCCAGAATAGAACGTTCGCCAATGGTCACATGATCTGGCACACCAACTTGGCCCGCCATCACTACGTAGTCACCCGTTTGACTGCTGCCAGCAACACCCACTTGCGAACAAATCAAATTGTGTCGACCAATCTGACAGTTGTGAGCGATCATCACCAGGTTGTCGATCTTGGTGCCGCGGCCAATGCGAGTCGGTCCGTAGGTGCCTCGATCAATCGTCGTATTCGCTCCAATTTCCACGTCGTCTTCAATGCAGACGTAACCCAGTTGTTCGCCGCGAAGGTGTTGACCTTGGACCGTGTCGTAACCAAATCCAAAGGCTCCAATCACCGCGCCTGCATGCAAGGTGACTCGTTGCCCAATCACCGAATTCTCATACAACACCACATTGGGAAACAGCGTTGAATTTTCGCCAATTTTGCTTCCGGCCATCACACAGACGTTCGCGCCTAACTGGCAGCCATCTTCAATGGTCACGTCGTCGCCAACGACGGCGCCGGGACCAATCGAAACGTTGTTGCCAATGTTGGCGGAATCTGCAATAGATGCCGTAGGATGCACGCCGCCAGCAAACACGTTTCGTTGAATTCGAAACATGCCGACGATTTTTGCGAACGCGGCTCGAGCGTCCGACACGTAGATGGCGGGCAGCGAACCGGACGATATTTCTTCGGGCAAAATAATGGCGGCAGCCAAAGCATTTTGAATCTGCGGCGCGAACTTGGCAC
>JAGQOZ010000171.1 GCA_020426955.1 Planctomycetales bacterium | reverse complement strand
CGCCCAATTCGCGCCGACCAAACCGTTGCGTTCCGAACCTGACGCATCGCCCATCCCAGCGTCAACGCCACTTGCGCCATCGAGTTCGGATCAAGCAGTCGGCGACGAAACCATTGACCAACCGTTACTTGCGCCGACGGACGTGGCGCTCGCCGGCGAAGTACGTGCCTCGCAACCGTTGACCAAGCTTCCAGCGTCCGCCAGCGAAACGAACTCGTCATTATCGGCACCGCCACAAGACCAACGTACTGACCATTTGTTGGCACATCCGACAGACGAAGTCAGCGTCCGAAATCTAATCAGGCAGCCGCTGAAAGTCACCGGTGAATTGCAACCACTGTCCGCCGAAACGACAATATTAGACGGTGACATGTCGTTCGCCACGATTGAAGCAACGACTACCGAACAGATCGCACTGTCGGAAACCGCCGCGACGGAACCATCGGCAGTCGAATTGACTTCCTTCGACACAAACACAGAACCTGCGATCGTGGAAACCAGTTTCCAGGCCGCAGAACACGCATCCGCCAAAGCACAATCAGCCTTGGTAAAGCCGGCTGGCGAGTCCACGGAAACTTTGCTTGCCAAGTCATCTAATCCAGAAACAACGCTGGCATCCGGCGATGCCTGGGCTGAGGCTGTGGACCACGCAAATCACTTTGGCAATGCAGATACGGGGCACAATGCGTCTGACCAAGAGCAAGCCGATTTATCATTTTCCAACCATGCGTTTGGTGTCAGTGGGTCACTTGCGCGATCCACAAGCACCTCCCACACCACTTCGTTTGGACAAGTTATCAGTGACCAGATCTCCATGGCCGAACAAGCGGCCAGTGTTCGCAATCAGATTGTGGAAGGTTTGCACAACGCCAACATCGCCCGTCGCGGCGAAACGACTCGGCTGGAACTACGGCTCGATCCTCCCGAACTGGGCACCGTCAAGGTATCGCTGGAACATTCGCGCAAAGGCATGTCCGCTCGGCTGGAATTCGACCAAGCTCAAACCAGACAAATGGTCGAACAGAATATGAGTTCGCTACGTGACGCCTTGGATAACGCCGGTATTGCCTTCGAAGATTTTTCAATGAGCTGGAATGGCGAACAGCAATCATCCTTTACCGCTGGTGATACCAAGACGCCGTGGAATCCCGACGACACAGCCGACCAATGGCCCGAGGAACCTTCGTCGGTGACGACGGCCGAATCCATTCACAACCAATCCAGACGACTGAACTTACTGGCATAATTTCAAGGAGACAACCATGGCCGTGCAAAGCGCTCAAAGTGACGTCCTGCGTCAGGATTTCATGACGCTGCTGGTGACACAACTGAAGAATCAAGATCCGTTAGAGCCGGTCAGTCAGACCGAATTCCTAGGACAGTTGGCTCAGTTTTCGACTTTGGAAAGCATGGAAGGCATGAACGCCAACTTTGCTGATTTCCTGAAGTTGCAAGAACTGTCGCAAGGTACGAGCCTGATTGGTCGAACCGTCGAATTTGGCACAACGCTGGATGGAAACCAATCCGGTGTTGTCAGCGCTGTCCATTTGAACGAAGGAGCCGTTGTGGCCGAAGTCGGCGATCGACTGGTGCCGATGAACTCCATTATCCGAGTCCAGTAGGTTTTGCGAGATTGCCCAACCAACCAACCAACCAACCAACCAAGACCGACCTTCCTTGCCCACAGTGGCACCGACGTCACTGAGCAACTATGTAGTGACCGAAAAGCATGAAGTTCACGAAACAGCCGGCCGCTCGGGTTCCTCCGTGATGGTGTGTTTCTAGCCTTCACTTCCTCCGACGACAACGTCGCACCCACCTACCCTACCGACCTACCAAGACAAAAACCTCGCCCGCCCACTTCCACTCACCCCGAATCCGCTCGCCTGAAAGGATACCTATGTCACGATCGCTCAACGCTGGTGTTTCCGGCCTGATCGCTCATCAACGCATGTTAGATGTTGTGGGAAACAACTTGGCCAATGCCAATACCACGGCGTTTAAGTCGAGCCGCATTTTGTTTTCAGACTTGTTGTACACCACGTTTCGACAATCTTCGTCGCCGGTTTCGGGTTTTATTGGTGGTGTGAATCCTTCGCAACTTGGTTCGGGCGTAAAGCCCAACTTGGTCGATCGACTGGACGCACAAGGCGACGTTTTGCCGACAGGGTCAATGTTTGACTTTGCGTTGAATGGTTCAGGCTTCTTCGTGCTGGGCAAGGACAACCGCACGGTATATTCTCGAGCAGGCGCGTTTGCACTCGATTCAGACGGACGACTAATCGATCCCAGTACCGGTTACCAGGTGCAGCGAACCGGCACGGTAGGTGATCCAGACGGCGTCAATCCTTCGTTCCAAACAGCGGGGGACTACGGCATTTACATTCCGATTGGCAGTACGATTCCTGGTACTGCTACCGATTCAATCAGCATGATGGGCAATTTGACGTCCAACGCCACGGGACCGGTAGCCGAAGTGGTTTCCACCAGTTCGCCGTTCTTGGCTGGCGGCGTTCCGGCCGATGGCACGACGCTGCTAAACGACTTGGATTCGAACGTCACGCCGTATGTAGATGGCGACGTGATTTCGTTAAGCGGTACCGATGTCGATGGAGCTCCGCTGGACAGCGAATTCATTGTCAGCACCACATCCACCGTTGGAGATCTGATTACGGCGTTGAATGCAATGTACAGCGGCGCGACGGCGGAAATCAATTCGCTAGGCAACATTGTTTTGACCGCCAACGAAACGGGACCAGCCGGTCTCACACTCTCCATGGCGGACTTGGGTGATCCGGCCAACGTGGGCATGACCGATTTTGGGAACCACGAATTTGCCGTCGCTACGGAAGGTCAGGCACCGACCGAAGTTTCCACTGCCTTGGAAGTGTATGACATTTTAGGTGGTGCGCACTCGTTGAACGTCACCATGACCAAAGTCGATTCGTTGGAATGGGATATGGAGATTACGATGGATCCCAACGAAGGTACGGTACTGGATGGCGAAGTGCGACGGATTACATTCAATCCAGATGGTTCGTTTAACAGTATTCGAGGAACCGATTTGGGCGATGGCAACATTACAGTTCAGTTTGCGGACGTGTCACTGCAACAGACGATTGATTTAGAGTTCGGAACCACTAATTCCTTTGACGGCCTGACTCAAATGGCCGCGAATTCCAACTTACTGCCTTCGCAAAATGGTTATGCCAGTGGTTCCATCTACGCGATTGAAGTCAGCCAAGACGGTTTGATCACCGGTGTGGCAACGAATGGTCGCCGAGTACCGATTGCGCAGATGGCGATTGCGACGTTTCGCAACACCAAGGGCTTAGAAGCCGTGGGAGACAACTATTACGAACAATCGGCTGCCAGTGGCGAACCCGATGTGGGCATGGGCGGTGCGGCTGGCCGAGGTATCGTGGCGGGCGGTCAGCTGGAAGCATCCAACGTGGACATTGCGCACGAATTTACTCAACTGATTATTGCTCAACGAGGATTCTCGGCGAACGCTAGAACCATCACCGTGTCCGTGGAGATGCTGGACGAACTGGTGAACGTAATCCGGTAGTCGCTTGGTTGGCGGGTGGCGTTAGCGCTTGGTACGAGGGATACGTAGTATTGGGCTGGACACGCGTGCTGTCGTCGTAAAGATCGTATTGCGGCGCGCGGTCGACGTTTTGGCGCACCAAATCCGTAACCATTTGCGTTAGTTCGCGCAGCCGCTGTGAACGCATTTGTTCGCGTGATTCCAGGTTCGCTTGCAATTCGGCCAGTTGACGTTGCCACAGTGCCGAATCTTGGGAAATCTGAGTTCGTACGGCGGTCAGTTCGGTCTTGAGTCGGCTGATTTCCGCACGAGTGGCAATCAGGGCTTCGCTGCGTTTATTGATTTCACCGCTCATCGTATTCATCTGCGTCTTCAGCGCATTCGTTTCCGTCGTGATTTCTTGCATTTGATTCCGCAGCAATTCCGTATCACTGGCGACTAAATGTTGCGCTTGCACGACAGGTGATTCGGCCGGAGCGACGATCGCCGTGCCGTTGACAACGGGCAAAGCCCCGGGCGTACTGCCACAAGCGGTACACGCGGGTTCGGTGTGAATATTCTTGGGGTCAACGATATCGCCGACAAAATGCACAGCTTTGGACAGCCCTGCGCAGCCGGATGTCAGGACAACCTGCAAGAACAGGAACGCGGTGAACGCTCGTTGAACAGCCATAACTAGTCGCTCGCTAAGATCGAACCGAAACCAAAATTGTGTCGCACAAATTGGACCTGCAAAAGCTACGAATCGTATTCGCAGATCAAACGAGTGTGTTGTCCGCAAGTACAGCGAATATCAATGGCGTGCACTTGCTTGCCCTGCATGTGCGTTTCAATCACCGGTTCGGCACCTTTGCCCACCGGCACTCGCACTCGGCTGGATTTTTCGTCGACGGAGGCGGAACGAGTAGGAATGACCACGCGTGCCGGGTTGTTGGTGGTTGGGCTATTCTGGTTCATAAGAAATCCTTTCCGCTATTCGTACTGATCCATCTGCGTGTATCGACTTTTGATGATCTGCGCAAGATTAAATTCGGCCTTGGCAAGACAACGACAAACGCCCGATTCAGTCATGTCGACCACTTCACCGATTTCGCGGAGTCGCAAGTCTTCAAAGTGATACAGTGTCAACACGGTTCGTTCTCGGTCCGGCAGTTGCTGTATGCCTTCAATCAAGATCTGGCGTCGTTCGGCCGCTTCCAATTTGGCAGACGGACGGTTTTCAGATCGAGTGTTCGCAATTTCGTGCAGTGATATAGAGTCCTGCCACGAAGAGAACTGCGTAAACCGCATGGTAGCCAAAGCTTGCTCCACATCCTCCAAATCCATTCCCGTAAACACGGCAATGTCTTCTGCAGTCACCGGCGAAGGCAACGTTTCGGAAGCTTGCCGAACTTTGGCCATCATCTGTAACATCTTTTGCGGTACAGGTGAATTGCGGCGAAGTTCGTCCAAAATGGCACCTCGGATCCGAGGTGTCGCGAACGTCTTGAAGTCGACGTCTTGCGTAGGATCGAATCGACGAGACGCTTCTACCAAGCCCAGCACGCCGGCGGATTCGAGGTTTTCCTTGTCGATTCGCTCCGGAAGATTGGCCACCGTTCGATTCAATACATGGCGAACATAGCCGACATGGTCCACGGCTAGTTGATCGCGCATTTCTTTCAACGCCGCGTCTTTGTACACATTTTGAGCGCGAGGCAACGGGGCAGTCGGCGAATCGGGGGTATCAGCCTTCATGTGAAACAAATCGAGCTATAGAACTAAGGAATGAAACTACGAATCCGACAACCGAAGTCGCAACGGTGGTTCGCATCACAATATCGTCAGGATCCAATCCTCGAAGCACACCTAATAACGTCACGGCCGATCCGGTCAGCAAAGCCGCCAACCAACTCCAGCGAATCGGCGGCGTTTGTGACTTTCTCATGACTGTGACAATCGTCGTTGAAAAAACAAATTTGGACTACGGCAAACTGAATTCCGTTGGCCATTATGCAGCCGCTGTCGGTATCACGCTGCTGAGCGAGACACTCGGTTGCGAACTGTTTTCAGCAAATACTTCTTCCAGCTCGAACATCCGTCGCCACGAAATCAATACGTCAGGCGGTATTTCACTAAACGCCAGCACCGCCAAGTCTGGCAAATTTCTTTGAATGGTCATCCGCAGTGGACGACGCAAGCGACTTTCACACAGAACGGCAATTTCCTGCCCTTCCAACTGAGATTTCTGCCATTCGGAATGTAGAGCGGCCAAAAGCTTGTCCAGTGCACTGGGCATCAAAGCTAGTTTGTCTTCATGAATGGTACTGCGCAGTTGTGCTTCCAACCGAGGTTCAAATACAATCATGCAGACATGACCGTCGTCGTTGCGGAACCGGTCGCAGATGGTTCGACCAATGTCTTTGCGAACCAATTCCACCAGCGTAACCGGATCTTTATTGGTCACCGCATGATTCAGCAACGATTCGACAATGCGACCCAGATCACTAATAGGAACTCGTTCCTCTAACAGACGAATCAGCACTTGGTGCAACAAACTAACTCGCAGCACTTCCGGTTTCATTTCGTCCACCAACGACGGCGAAACTTCTTTCAGTTTCTGAATCAGTTTGTGCAAATCGTCTCGGCTCAACAATTCGTATGCGTATTGACGTAGGACTTCGCCCAAATGAGTCGACAAGACGGTGGCTGGATCAACCACTGTGTACCCCGCCATTTCCGCTCGCTGCCGATCACCCACTTGAATCCATCGAGCATTCAGTCCGAACGTAGGATCCTGCGTCTTTTCACCGGCAATTTCCAAATGCGAACCACCGGGATCAATGGCCATCAGCAGATCAGGACGAAGCGTGCCCGACGCCACTTGCCGACCATTGATCAGAATCCGATAACCGTCGGAATCCAAATCCAAGTTGTCGCGAATTCGCACGGCCGGCACCCACAAGCCAAACTTTTGCGACAATTCGCGCCGCACGTCTGGAATGCGTTCGGCTAACCCCTTGCCTCGTTTCGATTCCACCAGAGGCAATAGCCTGGCTCCCAATTCGACACACGAACGATCAACCTGCAAGAATTCTTCCAACACCTGTTCTTCCGGTGACGCTTTTGGCGCTTCTACAACCTCTGCTTGCGGTTCGGTTGGTTCTTCCTCGGTAATCTGCGGAAGCCGAGCGATCAACAGCAGTCCGCCGGCCAAGATCAGAAAGGGAATTTTGGGAAGTCCCGGCGTAAACGACATCAAAACAAAGATTCCCGCCGCCGTCATTAACGGTCGACGGTTCGACATCATTTGCGTGCCGATTTCTTGTCCCAGCGCGATTTGCGAACCGGATTTGGTAACCAACACACCAGCCGACAACGCGACGATCAACGCGGGGATTTGCGAAATTAAACCGTCGCCCACTGTCAGAATCGAATAACGAGTCGCCGCTTCGGCCATGGAAATACCATTGCTGGTACCCAGGATAATGCCTCCAATGAGATTGACGGCCGTGACAATCAGACCCGCAATCGCATCGCCTCGTACAAATTTCGTTGCACCATCCATGGCACCGTAGAACTCTGCTTCACGAGCTAACGCGTTGCGTCTTTCTCGAGCGACCTTTTCATTAATCGAACCGGTGCCCAATTCGGCATCAATGGCCAACTGCTTCCCCGGCAGCGAATCGAGCACAAATCGCGCGGCAACTTCGGAAATTCGTCCCGCACCCTTCGTAATCACCACAAATTGGATGATGATCAGAATCAAGAAGATAACCAATCCAACCACTAAGTTGCCGCCTACAACGAAACCACCAAACGCGTCCACCAATCGACCGGCGTTACCGTTCAGCAAGATCAGACGAGTAGTGGCGACGTTTAAAGACAAACGGCCCAGCGTCAGCAATAGTAAAAGTGTGGGAAACACCGAGATGTCCAACGGCCGAGTGACGCTCATGGTGATCAACAACAACGTCACCGTCAGACCCAGATTCAACGTCAGCATCATGTCCAACAAGAACGGCGGCAGTGGAATTAGTAATACCACCAAAACGCCCAGCAAGCCGAGTGAAAGCACTAGCTCGCTGCGCTGCGCGAAACTGAAATTCGAATCGCGATTCTCGTTGTTTGTTTCTGTGGCCATGTTTCTGGTACTCGGGCTGTTCTGCCTTCGACAACGTTACTTCGCTACTTTGTCTTAGCGTCCGCCGACGTTTCGATCTCTTTGATGCGAATCGCAAAGCAATCGTCCACGATAACCACTTCGCCTCGAGCAACTCGGACACCTTGTGCCATTAAATCAACCGGAGCCGAAATGGGCCGTCCTAATTTCAAGACCGATCCTTGCGCCAACTTGACAATGTCACCTAACGGCAATTCCACTCGCCCTAATTCCGCCCACACCGTCACGCTGACATCGTAGAAGCGATTGATCGGGCGACCGGCTCCTTCCTTGAGCGTCTCCTGCATGTTGGCGAATTCGGGAATACTGACCTCGACATCCGCCGACCCTTCGTCCGACGAATTCGGCTCGTCCATAACCGCATCCCCACTTGACGAATCTGCGTCCGTTTTGGCTTCCTCGGTGGCAGCTTGAGATTCTTCATCTGCCATCGCTTCGTCGGTCGTGTCGCTCATGATCTGCCTCGTCTAGTTTGGACATGAATCATCCGTCGATAACGCATCCGCCTACTTTGTTCGGGCGCGTAGAGCGATTTCCTTGATTCATTTCTTCCGGTTGCGGAAGGTAGGTTGAGTCTGCGGGGCCCAACATGCGTACAAGATGCAATTCACAACGTAGTACCCACACCTACACGACCAAAGCATGCGGCATGCCGCAACTGTGGTAGCAACTCCGTGCCGAATTCGCGTGCAGACATTTGCCCAACCGCCATCAGTTCAACTCGAACTCCACTGCCTCCCCGCTAGCATCCAATAACGATTAGGATTTGATAATTAGGCGTTCAAGCTGGGGTTGCTCCGACGACAATTACTTGTCATCTTTTGGCTCGAATACGCCAAGCCGTTGGCGCGAGATGGCCATGGAATTTCGTTCATAGAGAGAGCAACAGAAATGTCATTTCACAAAAATGAATTTGTCGTTCACGATGTCGCATTGTTGGGCAAGTTTCAGAAGCCGGCAAAACTGGTTGACGAACTGTTGGTACACATGGACAGTGTTGCCGAGGACGCGGGGGACGAATACCCCGATTTCTCGGAGGTCATCCAGTCACTCGCCGACTTGCTGCAGGGAATCATCCACAAGAAATTCCAGGTAGACATCCGCAAACGGAACGCAGAAGAAGTGGATGACCGCATCCAAGCGGCGTTGCAAGTTCTGGGACACGCGCCCGAACCACTTGCGACGCCAAACGCCCCAACACAACAACCAGACCGTCCGCTGAATGTAATTTCCGCCAGCTTGAATCTGTATCAAGCCGAAATCGAAGCCCACGGGCTGTCCCAGCGGTCTTCGGAAATATTGACAAATGTCGTTCGCGAACTAGAACGAGTCAACGCGAAATGGCCTTCCGCTGGAAAAGCAAGACCGGAAGTCTTAAATCCACCAAATGCGGCGTAGTTCGAATAGTCTCAACAAAGATCTTCCGCCGATTGCCGTTCAGACCAAGTCGGCAGTCAGCAGCTTTTTGTAAACATGACCTTCATTTTGGTCGATTCGTTCCGGTCGACCTTTGTGCCGAAAGACCAATTGTTTGTGATCTACGCCCATCAAATACAGAATCGTCGCATGTAAGTCATGCACATGGAGCCGATCTTCTACCGCGTGCAGTCCGACTTCATCCGTACTGCCGTAAGTGCCCGGCCGAACACCGCCGCCCGCCATCCACATCGTGAATCCGGTTGGATTGTGATCTCGGCCATCCCCTTTTTCGCTCATTGGCGTACGTCCGAATTCGCCGCCCCATACAACCAGCGTTTCCTCCAAAAGGCCTCGCTGCTTTAAATCGGTCAGTAACCCAGCCACCGGCAAATCCATCTGACCGCACATCTTGGTATGGTTGGCTTCAATGCCGCTGTGTGCATCCCATTTGCTGCCAGCACCGTGATAACACTGCACAAACCGCACGCCTCGTTCCACCAAACGCCGCGCCAGCAAGCAGTTTCGCCCAAACGTGGCCGTCTCTTTGTGATCAAACCCGTACAGTTTTTTGGTTTGTTCCGTTTCCTGCGAAAGGTCGGCTGCTTCCGGCGCGTGCGACTGCATTTGATAGGCCAATTCGTAAGAACGAATCCGAGCATCCAGTTCGCTGTTTTCGGTTCGATGCTGTTCGTGACGTCGATTCAGCCACTTCACGTAATCTAACTTGGTTCGCTGCTGCGCGTCACTCACGTTCTTGGGCGACGCCAGATTATCAAACGGCGCCCCGTCTACTCGTAAAGCCGTTCCCTGATACACCGCGGGCATAAAACCGGCGTTCCAATTCCGAGCACCATTGACCACTGCATCTTTGATATCCTGCATCACCACAAATGCGGGTAGGTTCTGATTTTCTGTCCCCAGGCCATACGTCACCCAACTGCCCAGCGAGGGTCGCCCTGCAAATTGGCTGCCTGTATTCATTTGGCAAACACCGCCCGAATGATTAATGCCGTTGGTCCAGCAAGACCGTATGACGGCCAATTCATCTGCGTGGCGAGCAATATTCGGTAGCCAGTCTGAAATCCAAATGCCGTTTTCACCGTACTGCTTCCATTTGCGTTGCGAAGCCAGTACCGGTGAATCGAATTCGCCCATCGCCGTGATGATGCGTTCATAGCTATCAGGAATCCGTTTACCGGCCAACTTCTGCAGCGCTGGCTTCGGATCAAACGTATCCA
>JAGQOZ010000170.1 GCA_020426955.1 Planctomycetales bacterium | reverse complement strand
CATTTACCAGAATTCGCTTGGCCAGGCCCCAATCGACGACCACGGTTTCGCCAAATTCACCGACCATCACATTCGACGGCTTCAGATCGCGATGAATAATGCCCTTGTCATGCGCGTAGGCCACGGCGTTGCACACGTCCACAAATCGCTGCAAGAGATTACGCAGTGACACAAATCTGTCACGCGAGTCCGCTTGGTGGTGCTGATGGATGACTTCCGCCAGCGTTTGACCTTGCAGAAGTTTCATCACAAAGAACGGCGCGCCTGAATCTGTTTTCCTTCCCAGTTCGTACACCGGGACAATGCCCGGATGTTGCAACTGCCCCGTCACCATCGCTTCGTGAACGAACCGCTGCTGTACAGTCTGCTTGTTGACTGTTTTTTGGTTCAACGTCTTGACCGCAACGTCTCGGCCAAATTGCCGATCCACCGCTCGATGCACGACACCCCAGCCACCTCGACCAATTTCGTCTCGCTCCTGATACCGATGTTGCTCCGTTTCGGACAAACTGTGTTGCAAGTCGGCGAGAGTACGAACGTCAGATTCGTCGTCCAGGTTCGAACCGGATAGGCAAGTGGTTCGATCCGAATTTTCCTGTTCAACGTTTGCGTTCGCCATGGGCTCCAACGAAAGTCCGGGCGTGGCCACCAAAGTTTCGGACGCATCCCTGTCGGAACAATTTGTATCCCTGTCAGGACGTTTTCCAGCTCCTGATCGTTCAACTCCCAACGAAACCGTTGGTTCTGGGTCAGACCATTCCGCCGATTCCTGGGTTGAATCTTGCATTCAGAAGCGTCCCTATGCCATAAGACCGTGGTACCTTCTGAACTATAGCATTCCGCTGGCAAAGATCGGGGGGTTTCGCTGCATGCGGCACAACCGGTCCAAGCGTGTGGAACGGCCAATGTGGCTACGTCAAATGGCCTCGCGTTTCCAGCGGCAGAACGCCTTCCACAATGCCGTTTCGCACCGCCACTATCTGGTTGTGCAGACAAACGGTTAAGTCGGCATAACCCGGAATCAACGTCAATCGGTCACCGATTTGCAGCTCGGCGTTTCGGCCCACGTGGACGGTTCCGTGTTCGGCAGAAAGTGAAAGCACGCGCAGTGTACCGTCGTGACTTGATTCCGCAATCCACGGCAGACAGATCTCGGAATTCAGCGTCTTGCGTCCGGCGTCCATGATCGCTCGATCTTTGGCCGGCCGGCCCACGACAGTTGCCAGCACGGTCAAAGCGAATTCTAAAGCGTCGATTTGACAATGCTGTCGATAGAACGCGTCCATGAAGATGGCGCCGCCCGCTTGCAGTTCCGTGATTCCGTCAATTCGACTGGTAATCGGGAACGAACCTGTCCCGGCACAAGACAAGATGCCACACACGATCCCTTCTTCTTGCAATCGATCACGACATTCTACGGCGATTCCAATGGAGCGACGAATGGCCGTTTCCTTGGTTGCCAAATCGTGGATGGTCAGCAAATGACCTTCATACGCCATCAAACCAGCGAACTCTAGATGGGGCGAATCTGCTATCCGCCGAGCCAGTTCGGGAACGCGTTGCGGTTCGGCGCCGACTCGTTTCATGCCGATTTCTACTTCAATCAAGATGCGGACGGTTCGCCCCGCCATCGCCATGGCTTGTTCAAGAAGTTCGATATGTCGCACGTGGTCAACACAAACGATGGGACGCGCAACTTCCGTCAGTTTGGCCAAGCGTCTCAGTTTTTGTGATCCCACAATCAAGTTGGCGATTAGAAGATCCGAGATTCCTGCCGCAGCAAAGACTTCCGCTTCGCTCAACTTGGCACAGGTCAAACCAATGGCCCCGGCGGCAACCAACTGTTGCCCAATCCAAGTCGATTTGTGGCACTTGGCATGTGGACGCCAGGAAATTTTCTGCTGGCGACAGACGTGGATCATGTGTGCGACGTTTCGCTGAAATACATCTAATTCCAGACACAATACCGGCGTGTCCAATTCTGCAACCGGCGTGCCGACCAGCTTTGCGTCCAAGTGCATCTGTCACCTTCCGTTAATTCCAAAGTGGTTTGTACGACGGTTCTATCTCGGCCACACGGACCCACGAGCGACGCTGCATTGACTCAAAAATGGCCATGGCCACTCGCCAATCTTGATAGGCTTCGTCCAGCGAACACCGAGGGCTCGCTTGACGCGTGACCACATTCAACGCGGCATTCGCTTGTCGAACGAACAAGGCATCTCGTTGCAAATCTTCTTCCGTTCGTCGCTGCCACGGTTCGGCCGGGTCGAACTTCCAGGCCAACAAATTCAAGTGATGATCCCAACGCCACGTGCCACGTTCGCAGACGCAAGTCAGCGACGTTTCGTTAGGTGCCTGATACTGATTAAACGCAAAGCTGGCCAACGAACTGCCGTGCCGACTGATCACATTCACCGTGTCTTCCACGGAGACTCCTTCCAGCTGTTGATGGCTGGCATCTGCCACTAATTGGTCCACCGGCCCGATCAGCCATTGCGCCAAATCCAGCAAATGAGTCAGCCCATCTTGAATAGCTCCGCCTCCGGTGGCGTGCTGCGCGTAATAGATGGATTGGTACGCCGGTCGGTAGGTGGGAAAATGCTGGCCGCTGGCGACTTGCAGATGCAGCGGTCGACCAAATTCGCCGTTCTGCATGCGTTGTTTCATCCATTCCAGAAGCGGATGATGACGCAAGACATACCCTACCATGACGTGGCGTTCGGCACGAATCGCTTCTGCTTGAAGCAATTGCAAATCACTGGCAGAAACGCACAGTGGCTTTTCGATCAGCACGTGCGAACCTTGCCGAACAGCGGCTATAGCCATTGACAAATGCAGGTGAGCCGGTGTGGCGATGACGACCAGATCGAATCGATCGTGCCACGCAGCGTCCAGATTTGCATATGCCGAAGTAACGCAGCACGTGTGTTGAATTCGTTCCAACAAAGAAGTGTTCGCATCGCAGATAGCCAGCTCCGTACGCTGGGTCTGTGCAAAGCAGCGAAGATGCCGTTCGCCAATCGAACCGACTCCCACAATCAGCGTTCGTAACATAAGACGCCTTTTTAGCCAAGCTGATTTTTGAATTCGAATCCGAACGGTTTTAAATCGGCTTGCATTTTTTCCAATGCCGATTTGACGAACACAATGTCCGCCCCAAAGCAAATCCACTTTGCGCCTTGGTCCAAAAGCTGCTGAACTTGATTGACACTACCGGCAGGACGGCCCCAGGCGATGTGATTTTCCTGGGCAGCCAAGGCAATTCGGTGTTGTGCGTCACGCAACAATGCATGTTCAAATTGCCCCGGCACGCCCAACTGCAAACTCAAGTCAGCCGGTCCCATCATCAGGATGTCGACACCCGGCACTTTTGCAATCGATTCGACAGCGTCTAGCCCCGCGGCCGTTTCAATTTGTACGATCACGACATTTCGTTGGTTGGCTTCGGCAATATATTCCGAAATCGGTTGTGAAAAATAGGGGACATCCGCATTCGCCCCATCGAATCCTCGGCGGCCCATCGGTGGAAACTTGATCCATTGCACCAATTGCTCGGCTTCCGCCGCATTGTCACATTGCGGATACATGATGGCGTCGGCCCCCGCTTCTAACAACCGACCCATCCGCAGGAACTCTCCTTTAGCCGGTCGCACCACCACGTCTGACGTACCACACCGAACAGCTCGCATCATGCGTGCCGCCGTTTCATCGCTACCGCTATGATGTTCCAAATCTAACCATATGCCGTCAAAGCCCATCAGGCTGGTCATTTCGAACAACGCTTCATCCAGAAAATGCAGCGTTGTTACCAGCGATGGCAAATTGTTATTCAAATTGTGACGAATTCGACTGGAACGCATAACAGCCTTTAGCAACAGGATAAAACGGGTTCGAACCAAAACAATAGCATCGGCCATGTGCTTTGAATCGCCGTCCACGATTCATTCACCAAGCCGGACGGCTCGAATATAATCATTTCTGCCGACTGTGTTGCGATGGGAAACGGATTGTGTCACGATATTCGCGGTTTCCATTTTCTGTTTCTCAGCGAGGCAATACCATGCACCCCATCCCCTTCCGTCGACTGATTCTGTGCATTGCACTCGGCAGTGTTCTTTCCCATTCGGCGCGGGCTCAATCCAAGATCACGGCCGAACTGGTAGATTCGCAACGCATCTGGGACCGTAAGCCTCACAATGCGTTTACCGACTTGGCATTGTGGAACGACACCATGTATTGTGCCTTTCGCGAAGGACAGCATCACGCCGGCGATAACGGAGTCTTGTGCGTGATCTCATCCAAAGATGGTAAGAAATGGACCGAATCGACGACACTTTCGTTGCCCGACCTTGACCTGCGCGACGCAGCCGTGAGCGTCACGCCCGACAATCGTTTGATGGTGCTTGGTGGCGTGCAACAGAATCAAAACAATCAGCGACGCACCGGCACGATTGTCAGTTTTTCCGATAATGGCGTCGAATTTAGTCGTCCCCAAATTGTGATTCCGCCCGGACGTTGGTTATGGCGATTGACCTGGCATGGCCAACACGCGTATGGAGTTAGCTACGCCACGCCTGATGGCAAACCGTTTAGTTCGCTACTGAAAACCTCCAACGGCATCGACTATGAAACAGTGACTGCCAAACTGTTGTCAGCCGGCGGTTGGCCCACGGAAGCTCGCATTCGGTTCGCCCAAGACGGCACCGCCTACTGCCTGCATCGCCGCGACGGAGCGGAAGGCAATACGGCGTATCTCGGTAAGGCCAATGCTCCGTATTCCGAATGGACTTGGAAGGACACCAACATTCGGTTAGGCGGCCCCAACTTCCTGCAAATACCCAGCGGACAATGGATTGCCGTGGGCAGATTGTATGACAATCCGGTTCGCACCAGCGTCTTGGCGTTAGATCCGGTGACCGTCAAGCTGACACCACTGTTAGATTTGCCATCTGGTGGTGACACCAGCTACGCAGGCATGATCTGGCACAAGAACCTGCTATGGATCAGCTACTATTCGTCACATGAAGAAAAGACATGTATCTATTTGGCGAAGGTGCGCATACGTGTCGAATGACTCGGTGGAAACGAGTTTCCAATGGGGCAGCGTTTGATTTGCCGAACGGTGTTGCCAAGACAGTTGATGATAGTGGCGACACGATTGGAATCGCCAAATGCGATTGCCAGACTGTCGCACTTCATGCGAGCGAAATTCGGGCTTGTGGATCGGCAGGGCAAAATCGTAATGCCCTTTGAATATGACCACATCGAAGAATTTCGAATAAACAGGCTGGCAGCCTGCACTACGCTGTGCCGTTAGAGGTTGGCACGTATCGAAAGACAAGACAAGCTGCGGAACAGAGCGGTGGACAAGGATTGACCGCAAGAAACGGCATGCTTCGTTCTGTCTTACAGAAAATCACCAACATAAAGCTGGATGGTTCCCACAAGCGAAATAGAAACGGGCCACGAAACCGCCTGCCATGCATTGCCGTCGGCAAGCAAGACGTCGATGGTACCATTCAGCAAGTCCGTAGTGACAATGTCATGCTTCTGGTCGCCGTTGACGTCGCCAACCGCAATCGAAGTCAATGAACTGCCGGTGGCCCACCGTCCCAATTCTAAAGTCTGAAAAACCGACTCGGCTGGATTCGCTAACAAAACATACGCTTCCTTGGCGTCACGTTTGACCGCTACCAAATCTTGATTTCCGTCCTGATCAAAGTCGATCACAACCGGTGCGCCCCAGTCGTCATCGTCCCAGCGGCCCCATTTCTGATTCGTGAATTGGAGCGAATCAGAAAGCCCGACCCACCATTCGTGTCCTTGTTCGGTTCGCCCCACTAGGTCGAAGGCACCGTTTCCGTCCACGTCGGCCAGACGAACATCTTGCCAAACGACGCGATTCGACCAATGACCTCGTTTTTCGTTTGTAAAACCAACCAGTGATGACACGGCGGTCCACCAATCGCCGCTCTGCTGCACTCGGCCGGTAACATCGTCCAAGCCATCACCGTTGACATCACCAACCAACACGTCCACCCAGTCAACCGCCGTTGACCATCGGCCCCATAGCATGTTTTGCAAACCGTCATTTCCAGCCAGACCTGCCCACCACTGACCAGACTGAACCACTCGGCCTAGCAAGTCATCCTTCCCGTCCCCGTTCAAATCTGCCAACTGCAGATGCTCCCAATCGACGGCCGTTGACCATCGGCCCCAACGCACTAACTGTGACTGGCTGGCATTGCCCACAAACCATTCGCCGTCTGCATTTCGAGCCACCACATCTTGCTTTCCATCCCCATTAACGTCTCCATACACGAATTGGGACCAGGAACCGGACACTTCGAATGCTCCCATGCTGCGAACCGACGTATTGGATCCATCCCATTGCACGGATGTCACTGTTTGATTGTCGCGAATCAACACTTCGTCTCGCTCGCTTAGCGGCACTTCCACGGGCGGCGGCGGTTCGACAGGCGGTTGCCCAATGCGTCCGGTTTCTTCTAGCCATTGATAGACAGCATCATGCCATCGGCTGGCGAGATGTTCCTGTCCGGACCGATTCGGATGCAGACTATCATAAGTCTGAGTCACAGGATCAAAACCAGTGTACTGATCCACTACCATGACGGCGGCCGTGGCCGTCGACCAACTTGGTGCCTGAGTTGCGATGGCACTGTTGATATTTTGAATTCGCTGATTGACGTCCGCACCTCGATTGGTGGGCAGGACCTGCGCAATAAAGATAGTGGTGTTTGGCTGATCGTTTTGGAGCAAATTGATGATTTGCTCTAAATTTTGCATAGTGGTCGACAGCGACACGTTTCGTAGGGCGTCATTGGTCCCAAGATGGAGCAGCACGACATCCGAATCATAGTTTGTCAGCCAGCCAGGCAACGCACTACGAATCTGGGCCGTTGTCCAACCATGGTGCCCTTCATGCGAAACAAAATGGGGATAAAAACTCTGCCCCTGATAGCTCGGAAAACCTTGACTGCCGTCCTGAACCGAACCTACGTATTCAAAATCGACGTCCGAATCAATCAGATCTTTCCAAAGTTCATACCGGTAGGTGTACCAATCCGCTGACTTGGTGGCGGTAATGGAATCGCCCAGCGGCAACACCGTCCCTAATTGGGCAACAGCCAAAACACATCGGTCTTCTAAACATTCGACAGCGCAATTCCTGCTCTTTGAAGATTTCATGATGCCAATCAAGCAATTTCAATATTCCAACGCCTCCTTTTTTCCTAACAACCAGACATTCCGATTCGCCAACGGTCACTGGGTCAGATTCCATTCCTAAGTCACCTAGTATAATTTCTCGATCACATGCTCCAAGCGTCCTGACTACGATACTGGAACAAAAAAATGTTACGCCCGTTCAAAATCGACAGACCTGCGCTAAGTCTTCAAAATAACGAGGATACGTTTTGGACGTACACCCAGGTTCTCGAATTAAAACGTTAGGAATGCGCAACCCAGGAAGTGTTAGACTCATCGCCATGCGATGATCATCATAGGTATCAATGATCGCCCCGTGAAGTTCACCTGGGTAAATGCAGAGTCCGTCGTCAAATTCGTCAACTCGAACGCCAAATTTCCGCAGTTCGGTGGCCAGGTCGCTAATTCGATCCGTTTCCTTATGACGATTATGCGCCACACCTCGAATCCGAGTCGGCCCGTTGGCGAATAACGCCACACAGCTAAGCGTTTGCACGGTATCACTGATGGCGTTCATATCCACATCGATCCCGTTTAGCTGTGAAGGCCCCGTCACCGCAATCCCATCCGGTCCTTCGGTGACCTGGCAGCCCATTTGGGCAAGACAGTCGACAAAGGCTACGTCACCTTGCAGGGCATTCCGGGTCAGCCCCAGAACCTTAACGGTACCACTCGATATGGCAGCCGCCGCCCAGAAATAACTGGCGGCCGATGCGTCTGGTTCAATTTCATAGTTGCGAGCCTGATAGGTGGCTGGAGGTATGAAGAAATTGTGAAATTCGTGAACATCACACTCCGCGCCAAAGTCTTCCATGATCCGAGCAGTCATGGTGACGTACGGCTTGGATACCAAGTCGTCTTTGATGGTAATGCGAACCGGATTCCGCGCTAACGGCGACGCCATCATCAGTGAACTGAGGTATTGGCTAGAAATGCTACCGCCAATCGATACATCACCACCCGAAATTCCGTTAGCGCGCACCATCACAGGTGGACACCCCGTTCCCAATTCGGATTGAATATCGACTCCTAAGCACTGCAAAGCATCCACCAGATCGGCAATCGGACGCTGTCGCATCCGGTCGACACCATCCAGCCTGTAATTGCCCCTGCCTAAACTGACCAAGCTGGCCAAAAATCGTACGGTGGTGCCGCTATTACCAATGAAAATGTCAGCTGATTCGGCCGGAATCGCGCCGCCCTGCCCTTCCACAACGAGCGTCGTTTTGGCTTCATTGGTTCGAACCGGAATTCCCAACTGGTTCAAGCCGTCGATCATTACTCGAGTATCATCACTATCGAGTGCACCGGTGAGTGTCGAAGTGCCGTTGGCCAGCGCGGCGCAGACCAGCGCGCGATTGGTGATACTCTTGGAACCGGGTGGACGAATCTGCCCACCCACCGATTTGGCACATTGAATTTCAATCTGATCCATTGAAACTATTGGGACTCCGCTACTTTCCATAATTTGGCGTCACTTCGCACATAGACTCCATCGTCCGCCAAGGCGGGTGTTCCTTGAAGTGTTTGGCCAAATTCGTACGTCGCAATTGTCTCGGCCGTGTCATCGGAAAATTCGATCACGTGGGCTTGCCCAGCCAAATTAACGCAGACAATTCGATTTCCCGCTAACACAGGTGATGCCCAGAAGTCACCTTCCAGACGGTGCCGCCATTTCAATTCGCCCGATTCTGCGTCGGCACACGTCAGAATGTTCCGAGCCAAAGCGACGACATTTTGGCCAGCAATCAGTGGGCTGGCCGGTCCCGGCCGCACTCGGTTACTAGCCCACTTCACTTCTGGCTGCCCATCCACTATTTGTGCCGTGTCTAACACAATCAATTCGTCACTCGGCAAGAACACCAAATTGCCTTGCACCAAGACAGAAGGAATACCGCCAGCAGCAACTTTATACGACCAGACTTCGTCGCCTGTCACAATATTCCGAGCAGTCAGGCCGTCACTCCCTTTCAGCAACACCAAGTCCACTCCGTCTGCTGACTTCATAGTTACAGGTGACGACCAATTCGATTCTTTGGGACGTTCGAGTCGCCAGCGAGTTTCACCATTGTTGGTATCAATACCAACAACAAAACTATCGTTCTGCCCTTCGACTTGCAACACAACCGTGTTGGCAGCAACAACCGGCGACGAAGACATACCGACGTCGTTTCCCGCCTTGGGATAGTCCGCACCTAGACCGCGAAACCATTTGAGATTGCCTTGCAAGTCCAAGCAGATCAAATCGTTGGACGAATAAAACGCATAGATCTGCTGGCCATCACTGGCCGGAGTCGGTGCGGCATTGGCACTGGACGGATGGCACAACGTTCGACCGGTCGCCCAACATTTGCGATGCCAATTCAGTCCACCTGACTTGGCGTCAAAACTGAGTACGTGCAGCTGATCCTGATTCGGTCCGCTGGACGCGGTCACGATGACTTGATTACCTACCGTGATGGGACTCGAAGGGCCTCGACCTGGCAAATCCGCCGTCCAAGCAAAGTGATCGCTCCAGTCGGTGGGCACCTTAGTGGTCGAAGAAACGCCGTTGCCGCCGGGTCCACGGAATTGGCTCCAGTCCGCACCCATCAGCAGCGGCACGAACAACAGCCAGGTAAATCGAATGTATCGTTTGGCAATATGCATTGTTTTATTCCTTATGTTCGTCCGTCGGGTTACTTGGCGGAATGAATCGCAGTTCCCAATTCGTCGCAGACCCGGATCTGAAAATTCCAATCTTGCGCCCAGCTATCGGTCTGTTCGTTTTGACAAACCTTCAAAAGTATGATGTTTTGGCCAGCTTTCAATTGGCCCTGGGCCACATACTGATCAATGCCATCACCAGAATGGTAGACATGATTAGAACCTAACAGTTCTCCGTTCAACCAAACCTTATTCGCATTGGTAGATCCCCAGCGAATGTCGACTTGCTGCGCCTCACCGGAAACAAACGTGGTCACGGCATACGCGGCAGCACCCATGTTTTTGCCAACGGCTTCATTTAGGTCGACCAATCCATATTCATCTGACGTTTGATGCGATTTCCACGCCACCTGCGCGTCTTCTTTGCCGACATAAGTTGCCGACAAATCGACCGAACCCTCCGGCGGATAATCTCGATCAAATCCCTGCTTATCGCGATTGTCGAACGGACCAATCAGAT
>JAGQOZ010000016.1 GCA_020426955.1 Planctomycetales bacterium | reverse complement strand
GGACCAAATCGGAACCATGCTGTCCCCATGTTCGCCCAAAATCAGGGCGGAAAGTTGAGTGGGAGGAACTTGCAGCCGCTGCGCAATCAAACTGCGGAAGCGAATTGTGTCCAGCTGAGTCCCCAGTCCGATCACTTGCGAAGCGGGCAATCCCAATCGCACGGTGGCCAGATACGTCAAGATATCCACTGGATTGGAAACCACGTGCACAATAGCGTTGCTCTTGAAACCAACATGCTTGACTTGGTCCAAAATCGAATTGAACAAGTCGGCATTTCGATTGATCAAATCCAAGCGGCTTTCGTCCGGTTTGCGTCGCAAGCCAGCTGTAATGCAAATCACATCCGAATCCGGAATCAGTTCATATCCGCCCGACGTGATGACTTGATCCGCCGTGCTAGGTCCGCCATGCAATAGATCCAAGGCGTGGCCCGCCGCCGTTTCCGCGTTGACGTCCAAAAGCGCGATTTCGCGTACGATTCCGCCACACTGCAGCGCAAATGCGGCACACGAACCAACCAGTCCACCGGCTCCAATAATGCTAACTTTCATGACTTGATTTCTCGAACTTACTGCTTCTTTCGGTTTCAGTTTGATCACCAGCGTCCAGCGACTATCGCCCTTTGGCCAGCTCCGCCATCACTCGTTCCGTAATCGCTTGCACCAACGCTTCTTGATCTAGTCCAGCAACGGGCGATGTTGCGGGTTCATTCGAAACTGTGGTAGGCGTTTTGGGCATTGGTGGCGGTGCATCGAACGCGCGACGCTGCACGCCGGTTTCCGCCCAACTTTCGCGAAAGATGTCGTTCGCACAGATGTCACAGTTTTCGTATTCCTTGGTCAAACGAGGATCGCTGAAGCCCCATTTCTGTTTCAGGTCTAACAGCTCTTGTGACTTCTGTTGGTTCAGATAATTCACACCGCCCAACTGTTTGGCCAACATTAGGATTCGACAATAGGCGTCCAGAATTTCCGTCCACCAATAGGCTCGCTCCACATCTTCGCCAAAGCTAACCGTGCCGTGGTTGGCCAGAATAATAACGTTGGTTCGATCCACAAACGGACGAATGGTATCGGCAAAATCTTGGCCGCCGGGCGTTTCATATTTGGTAATGGGAACGTCACCTAGGAAGACTTCCACTTCTGGTAAAACGCACTGCGGAATAGGTTCTCTTGCTACCGCAAAGGCGGTGGCATGCGGCGGATGACAGTGAACTACGCTCTTGATTTCCGGCCGTTGTTTGTAGATTTCCAAGTGCAACAGCGCTTCACTCGAGCGTTTCTTACGACCCGCAATTTGCTTGCCCGTCATGTCGATGGTGGAGATATCGTCCGGCTTGAGAAAGCCCTTGGAATGCATGGTGGGTGTACACAGCACTTCGTTTTCGCTGATGCGAACCGTGATGTTCCCATCGTTGGCTGCGGCAAAACCTTTAGCGTAAATTCGCCGACCGATTTCACAAATGTCTTGTTTGATCTTATGAGCGTTCACCATCGAATTACATCTCCCGTGTGGCTGGATGTTTTACTTTGTTTTCAAATGATTTTTGGTTTGGTGTTGTCATTGAATTGGGAACGAGTCGGCAGTTTCACCGCGGCTTACTTGTCGGATTCCAAACTTATGTCGTCTATAATTCCGGCAGCGTAGGCGTCGACCGGTCTCTTGTCAGGGAAAAATGGTTGAGCGGCTTCGCCACCTTCGCTGAGCATGATTTTGTCACCCATGCCAACGCCATTTTCGTCATACACCACCAGTTCGTCGGCATCGCCCAGCGAATTGTTTTTCAGCGAATCCAACGACAACGGTACGGCCAATTTCAATCGTCCACCTTGCAGCGACGCGTGCACTCGGCTTAGCGTGACCGTTCCGATGACTTGGGCAATTCGCATCGCGTTCTTTCTGCTTTGTTACTATGCGAGTCTCAAATGCGACTAGGTAAATCGATGTAGCCTGGGCAAATCTTAGCTCGACGTGTTAGTTTTGAAGTTGCAAAGTCGCGTTTTCCGGCCGAATTTCTTAGCCCGACGCGTGAGCGAGGGACTAAAGAAACATTCAATTTTCCCTCACTTACGTTTCGGGCTAGGAAAATGCGAATCGGTCTTCAAAATCATGTGTTCTAATTCACTAGGTTTCGGAGGACTGCTTCAAAAACGTTGTCGGCGGGCCGAACGATGATCGCGTTCGGCACAAACTGCTGCTGGACATCTTTCCAACTGCATTCGGCCGAACAATAGACCGCTCGGATTTTGTCAAACCGATTACATTCGCACGCCGCCAAATGCGGCTGGTCTGTCAACACAAGCACTGGTTTCGCTTGTTGTGAATTCCATCGCAAAATCGCGTTTCGCGTTTCCATCCAGCTGTGTACGTCGTGCATTTTCAATTCACAACCCACCGTATTTGCCGTTCGTTGCAGCGTGCTCGTTTCCACGCTGGTGGCCATTCGGATCACTCGCAACACTAAGGCTTGCTTCGAGCGAACCACTGCATTCGCTCCGCAATCGCTTCGCAACGCAATCTTCTTCAGGCGAAGTTCATCTTTCACCGCCGGCGTGACCACGGCGTTGGGCTGCACCAAAACCGTATCAACACCCTGCAAGCGACCTTTCAGCAGTTCCAGCGTCACTAATCGGTCGGCAATCACCAGCTGATTTGGCGACGATGCGGCGAGACGGTTTGGCGAACGGTCTGATTCGCTAGGCAGGTTCACCACTGGCGCAGCAATCGCATCGCTATTGCTGGGCAAGGCCTGCAATCGCCGAACCACTTCGGCCACAATTCGATCAATCTCCGCAGCATCAATCGTCATCACACTACTTTGTGTTTTTGCGTTCTTCGTCTTTAATGGCAATCACCGACCAGCGGACAGGAGTGGCGTCCACGCCCAGACGTTCACGAGCAAACCGGCCGTCGCTGGTAATCATCACCTCTTCTCCGATGCCAGCCCCAACACTATCAATCGCAATCTGCGGATCTCCGTCCGCCGTCTTCCCGTCCACTAAATACGGTTGAACCAACAGCAACTTTTGCCCGTTCATAGAACGATGCTTCACCGTGCTGACCACTTTCCCAACCACGCGTCCCACTTGCATTACGGTTGCCCCAAAATGCACAAGTCGTCAATCAGCGAACACCGTCGTTCTCGAGTAAACGTCAGCGGCGTGGTGACGCCTTCACCGGTCGGCGTAGCGATGGAAAACGAAATATAACCTTCACCCTGAACGCCCAACGCACTAAACGACGGGCCGTTCTTCACAAACAATGTGGTGTCCATAATGCGACCCATACGAGTCATATTGCGGACATTGTTCGAATGGATAATGGCCGTGTGGCGAAAGCCGTGTTCGTAGATGCGAGCCTTTTCAATGGCTTCGTCTACATGACGACAGCGCACGAATGGCACGAAGGGCATCATCTGCTCCACCGGAACAAACGGGTTATGTTCGTCCGTTTCGCCACAGACCAGCATGACGTCGTCCGATATCGACTTCCCGGCAGCTCGAGCTAATTCGCTGGCGTTTTGTCCAATGAAGTCCTTGGCTGCCACATCGTGTCGATGATCGCCTTCGCCCACTTGAGCAATCGCGACGGAAGTCAGCCGATCAATTTCTTGCGCATTCAATTTCGCCGCACCAGCTCGCTCCATCGCTTGCAGCATACGATCAAAGACCGATTCCACCACAAAGACTTCTTTTTCCGCGATGCACAACAAATTATTGTCGTACGAAGCGCCGGCAATGATCGATTGAGCCGCTCGATCCAAGTCCGCTGTTTCATCCACTACGACGGGCGGATTTCCTGGTCCCGCCACAACCGCTCGTTTCCCCGAATTCAACGCTGCTTTGGCCACGGCCGGACCGCCGGTGACACAAATCATCGCGATGTCTCGATGCGAAAAAATGGCGTCTGCCGATTCCAATGTCGGTTCGGCAATCACACAAATCAGGTTGTCAATTCCCACGTCATTGGCAATGGCTTCATTGAAACGCCGAACACCTTCCGCAGCCACTTTCTTGCCGCTGGGGTGCGGATTGACCACCAATGTATTTCCACCCGCAATCATGCTGATGGCGTTGCCGGTGATCGTAGGTAAGGAATGCGTGACCGGAGTGATTGCACCGATAACGCCAAACGGCGCGTGTTCAATGACGGCCAAACCGTGGTCGCCCGAAAAGACTTCGCTGCGCAGGAATTCGACACCCGGTGTGCGTTCGCCCAACGTTTTAAGTTTGTCAATCTTGTGTTCCAAACGACCGATCTTGGTTTCGTTCATTTCCATCGTCCCGAGTTCGACTCGTTGATCGATCGAAATCCGCCGAATGTGATCAATAATGCGTTTGCGGTCTTCTTTAGGACGAGTCGACAGTTCTAGGAACGCTTCTCGAGCGGCTTTGACGGCTTCATTCACGCAAGTGAATACGCCATGCCGACCCTTCAGGCTACCGTTGCCGACATGAGCATTTCGCCCCACTTCCGCCAACACTTGGCTGACGACGTTGCGAATCATTTGTTCGTCTAATTGCATCGTTTTCTCGCTTCCTGTTTTGGTTCCGCCGCGAATTTGCCGAAACCGCTGCGTCTCAGTGAATCAGGAACTGCCCTGAAGTTCGAAATAAATCAAAAGTCAGTACGTCAAAGTTGCCGAATCAGCTTCAGGGCAGATCGTGACCCACTGATATCGCTGGATCTCTATTCATCTGTTTCGCGTGCATAAACACACGCGGTTTCTACATGTACTTTGTCCACAATGCCGACAATCACCGTGTCGATCGGCATGTTTTTGGTTTCGGGCGTCAGTCGCGCGCTTGAGCCTTGCGTGATGAGGACAAATTCGCCCACACCGGCACCCAACGTGTCTACCGCTACAAACGTGCGTCCCGTGGTCACCAACGATTGTCGCTGGTTCGGTTCCAACCGATACGGTTCGACAATCAACAACTTGTAGCCGACCATGGCTTCGGCCTTTTGCGTCGCAATCAGCGAACCGGTGACCTTGGCAACAAACATTTATCGACTCTCCAACAGTTGTTTTGCTTGACGAGCCACCACGATTTCTTCGTTCGTAGGCACAACCCAAATCTGCGTACGGCTGGCATCGGCATGCAGAGAAAATTCGCCCTGTTCGCTACGGTCCGTTGGTGACGTGTTCTTGTCACTGCACAACGCAATCCCCAGTTCGCCCAAATCTTGGCAGACAGTTTGTCGAATGGCCGAACCGTTTTCACCAATGCCTCCGGTAAACACAATCACATCCGCTCCGCCCAGTTCCACCAACAGTCCGCCCAAATGTCGACGAATTTCACTGGTGTAAACGTCCAACGCCAATTGCGAATCCACATCGCCCGCTGCCGCGGCCGCTTCCACATCGCGAATGTCACCACTGTTGCCACTGATTCCCAGCAAACCACCTTGATTGCCCAACGTTTCCAAGACTTCGGTCAATGACTTGCCAGTTCGTTCCATGATCAACGGCAAGGCAAACGGATCAAAATCACCTACTCGATTATTTTGCGGCAGACCGGTCTGAGGACTCATGCCCATGGTGGTCGCCACGCTTTCTCCATTTCGAATGGCGCACAAACTGCTGGAACCGCCCAAGTGACACGAGATCACTCGTAAGTCACTGCGTCCCAGAATCTGGGCAATCCGACCACCTATGTAACGATGACTGGCACCATGAAATCCCCATTTGCGAATCTGAAAATCTTCCGTCCACCGTTTGGGAATGGCGTAGGTCTTCAATCTGGCAGGAATGGTTTGGTGAAAGCCTGTTTCAAAGGCGGCCACCAACGGAATTTCCGGCAGCTTTTCTGACAACAATCGCATGGCGGCAATGTAGGGCGGGTTGTGCGCCGGAGCGACGAGGTTCATTTCGGACATCGCTTGCAGCACGTCCGGCGTCACCAATTGAACTCCGGAAACGCGTCCACCATGCACCGCCTTAAAACCAATGGCACTGACATCGCTGGCAGCCTGCAGACAACCCGATTCGGGATGCGTCAGCTGGTCCAAACACTGTCGCACCGCCACAGCGTGATCGGGAACTTCGGCTGTGATTTCCGTTCGCTTACCACCGATTTCCACAAAGCAAGCACTCTGCGGCGAACCAATCCGTTCCACACCTCCGCGCGCCAACTGCTGTTCGTTTGCCATATTGAACAAACGATACTTGAAGCTTGTCGAACCGAGATTTGCGACCAAGATCATCATGATCTAATTCCTTTCGGTCGAACCCGTCGACCGCTCCTGTTGCCGAAAATCGAAACCTGCACTGTTGATACGAATCACCGCCATCCGCTGGCTCTGACGAGTCCATTAAAAGAACGCTTCTGCCAAGCCTTCTGCTGGTCGAGGAATCACGTGACTGCCGGCCAATTCACCCACTTGCGAAGCGGCTTGTGCGCCCGCTTCGACCGCCGCGCGAACACTGCCGACATCGCCGCTGACAACCGTGGTGGTTAATCCGCCGCCAATGTCCACTCGTTTGACAATCTGCACGTTGGCCGCTTTGGCCATGGCGTCCGTGGCTTCGATCAAACCGATCAAACCTTTTGTTTCAATCAATCCAATTGCGTTTTGCATGGTTATGTTTTCCTAATTCGAATAGTGGTCGTTTCGCTTGTGACTACTTCTTGGCAGCCGCTTTGGCAGCGGGCAGTACAAGGTGCAGATCGTCGTGAGGACGCGGAATCACTTGGACGCCAATCACTTCGCCCACTCGTCCTGCCGCGTTCGCGCCAGCATCCGTAGCCGCTTTGACGGCCGCCACGTCGCCTGTCACAAACGCGGTGACCATGCCGCTACCGACTTTGTCCCAACCTAAAAAGGTGACGTTTGCCGCCTTGATCATTGCGTCGGTGGCTTCCACCAAGGCCACAAAGCCTTTGGTTTCAATCATGCCCAACGCTTCCATCGTCTTTGCCATGTTGATCAATCTCCGAGTAAAAAACTCAAATCAAAAAGGAATGCATGGTCGATGCGACCATGTTGGTGTTACAAACCATGTTTCTGTTATTTGGCGTGGCAACCACACGGTGTCTGCTTCAATAGCTCCACCTTGGTAGCCGCGTCCAGATTGCACGCGTTGCCTTCGTCCGTATCCAAATGGACTTCCAGCTTGATGTTTTCGTCTGGTCGCACAATCAGGTCTTCCAGTACCATGGTGCAACCAGGTGATTCGATCCGTAGTTTCATGGCGTCTCCTTTTTTGACGCCATAAAATTCGGCTTGCCTGGGATTCATATGGACGTGCCGAGCCGCTCGGATGACACCTTGCGAAAGTTCGACAACGCCTTTGGGCCCCACCAAGACACAGCCGGGCGTTCCTTGAATGTCACCACTGATACGCACCGGAGCGTCAATGCCTAACGAAATGGCGTCCGTAAAGGCGAGTTCCACTTGGCTGTCTGGGCGAGTAGGCCCGAGCACTCGAACGTTGGGCAGCATCCGTCGGCGAGGACCAACCAGCATGACCGTCTCTTCCGCAGCGAAGTAGCCGTCTTGGTACAACGGCTTCATGGGCGTCAAGGTAGCGCCCGGACCGAACAAGATTTCCACATGCTCATCCGTCAGATGACAATGCCTGGCGGAGATGCTGACAACTAATTCGTCGTGCGATTCGCTGTTTGTCGAAGTTGGGGTCGTCGCATTCGAGCGACCTAGACTACTGACAACAATTTGTCGCACAATTTGTTCTATGGTCGTTCGATCAATTGATCCTGAACTGATCATGTTTCGCTTTGTCCCGTGTCTTTCGGTTTGGCTTTCTTCTTGGCCGATTTCTCACCAGCAACCACCACGTCGACATTGGCTTGAGACAACCGCTTTCGCCAATCGGCCGAAATTTGGTTATCCACAACCAAGCGATCAATTTCGCTCAGTTCACACATCAACGCCAAACTTTGGTGGCCAAACTTGGTGCTGTCGGCCAAGACAATTACTTCGTCCGCCGACTCCATCATCGCTTTCTCGGTTTCCACCAGCAGCAAGTTGCTGTTAAAGCAGCCTCGTTCACTAATGCCCGCCACACTCAAGAACGCTCGTTGAACATTTAGTCTCTGCAGCATTTCATCCGCGTAGGGGCCAATGCAAACGCCGGTGCGTTGATGGAGATATCCGCCAATTAAAACTAGGTCACTACTTCCGCCCGAGGTGAACAATGTGGCCACGGGCAAACTATTCGTTACAACCTGAATGGTCCGACCTACCAACTGTTGCGCCAGTTCGTAGGTTGTGCTTCCTCCATCCAACAAAATCGTGTCGCCATCCTGAACTAAATGCGCTGCGGCAATCGCAATCTGCCGTTTCTCTTCCCATTGCGATTGTTGCCGTTGTTCGAAATGAGGCAGTTTGGGTGACGGCCCGGTGTAAAACACGCCGCCATGAGTTCGCTTGGCTTCACCCGTTTCTTCCAGGTAATCCAAATCGCGGCGAACCGTCGACGCGGACACCTGAAGTTCGTTCGCTAGATCCGGCAGTGACACAAACCCTTTGCGCCTCACCACTTCCAACAATTTATTACGGCGTTCTTCCGTGAGCATACGCGGGAATTCTCGCTACTTCTCGTTGCCTTGCCAGATTATCTGCTTTCACATGACAGAAATCAATCACTAAACGATAGTTTTCTATCAAATTATAACATGTGAAGGTGTATTTCGATCACATTATTGAAACGTCCACGCAGATTTCTACGATACGTTAGTGTGTTTGGCAGGAATCCTGCCTATGTTGATTGCATTACGGAGGAGACGTGCGGCGCCATGTCGATTCACATTGTTCGCATGAAACTGGAACTGAGTGACTGTTTTTTGCCCGAAGCAGACGGCGCCGAACCATCCGAATTCATCGAGATTGTCGAATTGGACCCTGATTCGCACGATGTCGCTCGAGCTTGGCTGCTGGTCCATAATTCGGTTTTCACAGCGCCCCAGTCGTCGTCGCGGACTGGGCGTTCGAGTGGCTGGTCCGTTCGTCGATTTCAGACGGAATTCGCGCACCGATCCGGTCGTTGGCAAGTCCTACTGGCAGCTCGTTCCAAGCAAGCCTTGTCCAATTTGTTGGTCGGCGTCATCGCCATTCGCGGCCAACAAGATGAAGCCACACTGAATTGGCTAAGCGTTTTACCCGAATTTCGTTCTCGTGGAATCGGCCGGTCCTTGGTGACGGCTGCCGTCCGCGTGGCCCGAATTCGCAAACTGAAGTCTCTGCAATTGGAAACACTGTCTAGTTGGAGCGATGCGATTCGACTGTACGAACAGTGTGGTTTTCAGAAGGTTCAATGACAATGGAAGTCGCAAACCTCGGCCCCTGTTCAAATTGCGATTCACGAGTTCAAAAATGGACATTCAGAATTCTTATCACAACATATCGAATCTTAAAAAAAGTGGCTCGGATTCCAAAAACTGAATGGACTTAACCGAGAATTCATTTATCTTCTGACCTATCCGGCGGATGCGCGCCGGCCGTAATCGTAACGAGAGGTAACGCTAACGAAGGCACTTAATTCGGCTATTTCCATCTTCAGCATCGAGGCGAGGCTGGTGTGAGAGTAGCTGGACAGAAGTGCCTTTTTTGGTGCAAGGAACGGTTAATGAATTCCAGTTGTGAACTTTTCTGAGGGACAATCGACATGAGTATTTCGTGGGGAAAGTGGGCCGTTTTGGCCATCTTTTGTGCAGTTTCTAGTACTGCATCGGCAGGCGTCCATGATGGACTTCTGAACTATTGGAGCCTGGACGGCAACTTCGAGGACACAGCTGGTAGCTTGTCCGGAAACGCCAGTACGGTTGCGGACAATGGTTCTCAGCCTGGCAGCAGTGTTTCGTTTGCAGCTTCGCCAGCCAGCGGTCAGTACGCCGTATTCAATGGTGACGACCAAGGTTTTATTGAAGTTCCAGACAGCGCTGATATTGATGCAGCAGGAGAAAGCCTCTCTATTTCTGCATGGTTGACCGTCAACCAGTTCGACCAAGGATGGCAAGCTTTGATTGCTCATGGCGAAAGCAGCGACTACCGAATTGCTCGTCGCGGTGGCGCATCGAACATCATGTCTTACGCTGGTGGCGTTGGCGATATCCCGACAGACGACACAACGGGTCCCGATGTTAACGATGGCGAATGGCACCACGTGGTTGCTATCAGCCCTGCTGGCGGAAATGCCGAATTGTGGGTTGACGGTGCATTGGTCGCAACCGGTGGCGCAACCGCTTTGACGAACAATGGTTCTGGCCGGTTGATGATTGGTGGTAACCCCGACACCGCCGGTGACGGTTACCGAACTTGGGACGGTGGCATTGATGACGTTGGTATGTGGAACCGAGCACTCACGGGAGCGGAAATCGGTGCCATTTACAACGCAGGTTTGGAAGGCGTACCGTTGTCGGGCGTACCCGAACCAAGCTCCAGCTTGATGGCGTTGCTAGGCCTGGCTGGCTTGGGTCTGCTACGTCGCCGTCGCTAATCCGTCTAGTTTTGCGACAAATTAGCATAAAGGGCAGTTGCAATTTCGCACTGCCCTTTTGCATGCGCCTGATGCGGATCGCACCACACGTTCGATCCAATGCTAAACTTACCAGACTGGTAAGTTTCTTGTTTCGAACGCCTGAAAGATCGAGACCGTTTGATATGATGCGTCGCGTTGGCCGAATTTTCCGAATGACCGTTCGTAGCTTGCCGTTGCTGCTGGTAACGGTATCGGGCTGCCAGAAAACAACGCCGCTACCACATGCGCCCCCAGAATCGATTCGACCAAACAATACAGCGTTGGGAAACTCGACGACGCACTCATCCGCACCAACGGAAGAACAGACCAGCGATTCGGCGGTTGCCTATCTGCCAACGTCCGAATCGCCAAACTTTGTGGCTCCGCTGGCCGACGCCTACAACCGGATTGATCCGGAACAAGACGGCTGGGAAACGGAAACCATCGGCGCGATGGCTACCGAAACGTTGGCTCGCTGGGGCGATCTTCTCGCACAACCGAACACGGCACATGCCGAAGTCAAAAACCTGGTCAGCTCCACGTTCGCCGCGCCCCATTTATTTTCATATCAAGGTCCAGCAACCTTCGACGATGGACTGTTGCAAGTGGTTCGAACTGATCAGTTTGCGACTGCATCGAACACGGGAACCGCTAGGCTAAGCGAATTGAGCGAAGAATTTCACACCGTATTTTTGACCGACCCAGCTCCGCATTTGAAGTTCAAGGTGGTGAAGGTTCAAAACGACTCGGCCAATATTCAAACCGAGGTTCTGTTTCATGCCGACGGGATCAATCATCAAAATCAGCGGCACGAACTGTCGTCCACTTGGACGGTTCGTTGGCAGCGCAGCGGTTCTGAGTTGCGAATCAACTCCATCGAACCGAAGTCCAGTGAAAGTGTGACCAAACGGACTTCTGTCGCACCGACTTTCGGCGACTGTACGGCGGCAGTGCTACAAGACAATTCGTCTTATGCAGATCACTTACTTTACAGCACGGATCATTGGCGCAGCCGGTTGCCTCGTACGTTTGGCTTAGACGTGGTGGCAAATCACGGAATGGCCGTGGGCGATATAAACAGCGACGGCCTGGACGACATCTACGTTTGTCAGCAGGGCGGCTTGCCGAACCGATTATTCGTGCAACAAGCAGACGGGACGCTGGTAGACCGTTCTGCGGAATCAGGCACAGACTGGCTAGACTACAGCACCAGTGCACTGCTAATTGACTTGGACAACGATGGTGACCAAGACCTAGTTGTTTCACTGGAGTCTCGGATCTTGTTAATGCAAAACGATGGTGCGGGGCACTTCCAACTGGCAGAGGAGATGGCAACTTTCGCGCAGACGTTTTCTTTGGCGGCGGCCGACGTCGATTTGGACGGCGATCTGGACATCTATTCGTGTGGCTACAATCCGTTAGGAGATCGAGTTCGAACGGGCGCGATGGGCGAACCGATTCCGTATCACGACGCGCAGAATGGTGGCCGCAACATGCTGATTCGCAACGATGCGAATTGGAACTTTGCCGACGCGACGGATGCGTTCGGACTGGATCACAACAACAATCGTTTTAGTTTTGCCGCGTCTTGGGAAGACTTCGACAACGATGGAGATTGTGACCTCTATGTGGCCAACGATTATGGGCGGAACAATTTATATCGAAATGATAACGGACAATTTCAAGACGTAGCAGCAGAATTGGGCGTGGAAGACATGTCGGCCGGCATGTCCGTGAACTGGGCCGACGTGAATCGCGACGGCTGGATGGATTTCTATGTCAGCAACATGTTCTCGGCGGCGGGAAATCGCATTACATTCCAGCGACAGTTCCGATCGCAAGATCAAGACGATGTCAAACGGCAGTTTCAAAGGCACGCTCGAGGCAATTCCTTATTCCAAGCCGACGGTCGTGGCGGGTTTCAAGACGTCAGTGAAGATGCCGGCATCACCATGGGCCGCTGGGCCTGGGGAAGTCGGTTTTGTGACCTGAACAACGACGGTTGGGAAGACTTGGTGGTGGCCAACGGGTTTATTTCGACGGATGATACCGGCGATTTGTGAAGTGTCTATTGGCGGCAAGTTGTGTCGCAATCACCGTTGGACTTATCAGCCAATGATTCGATGTTACGTTATCGACAAGGCTGGAAAGCGCTCAACCGCTTGTTGCATGAAGACCGGTCTTTCAGCGGTCGCGAAAAAAACTGTGCCTTCCTGAATATGCGCAACGGTCAATTCGCTTCGATCAGTTCGGTCAGCGGGCTCGATTTTGCCGATGATGGTCGAGCGATCGCGTTATGCGACTGGGACTTTGACGGTCGAATGGACTTGTGGATGACCGCTCGGACCGCGCCGCGCATTCGTTTGTTGCGGAACCAAGAAACGGCATCTCGCGGCAACTTCGTTTCGATTCGCCTGCAAGGCAACGGGCGTGACACGAATCGGAACGCGGTAGGCGCGCGAGTGGAAGTAGTATTGCGCCCAAACGCGGATGGAAGTTCGCCAAAGTTGATTAAGACACTGCACGCAGGCGATGCCTTTTTGTCGCAGTCCAGCAATTGGCTGCATTTTGGCTTGGGTAACGTGGAAACGATTGAAAAAATCTTGGTGCGTTGGCCAACATTGAAACAAACAAACGCGGTCCAGACAGTTACTGATTGCCAAGTCAACCGTTTCTATGATATTCGGCAAGACCAACCGACCGCGGAGCGGTGGCAACCGCCGCAAAATCGTCGTCCGCTCGATTCGCAAGATCAGCAGGTTCGCGAAACAACTCAGACGGCTCGAATTGTGCTTCCTTCGCGACTACCACTACCGGAATGGACGCTGCGACCAGGTTTCGGTTCGAACGTGCCAAATCCATCAACGCTGACTGGTCCCACTTTGCTTAACGTGTGGTCCACCACTTGCGTGCCGTGTCTACACGAATTGAACGAATGGACGTCGCACGCCGCCGAATTCCAACAACATGGACTGAATGTTTTGGCCATCAATGCCGATGCGGTGCACAGTGACGATAATTTGCAGCAAGCTCAAGATTTGATGGAGCGAATGAAGTTTCCGTTTGCATGGGGCGTGGCAGAACCGGAATCGTTGCAGTTGATTGATTATTTTCAACGTTCGGTATTGGACCGTTGGTCCGCGTTGCCGGTTCCCTGTAGCTTTTTGTTGGACTCGCAGGGAAATGTAGCTGTGATTTACAAAGGACCGGTCACTCGGCAACAGCTATGGGACGACATGCAGTTACTGGACAAGTCAACGGAGCAGATTCGCCAAGCAGCAGTTCCGTTCGCCGGACGCTGGCGATTGGACGTTGTGCCGCTGGAACCGACGTCGGTCACTTCGCAAATGATTGACCACAATGATATTGCGGCCGCGATTGCTTACTTGGGAAAATTCGTCGTTAGCCAGGCAAATTCGGATCCACAAAAGCTGGCCGACGTCCTGTTTGTACAAGCTATTTTGCTCGATTCCCAAGGAGAATCCGCCGCAGCCTTAAACGCTTTGCGTCAAGCGTCAGAATACAATCCCGAAGATTTTCGACCTCGTCTGGAACTGGCGCGACGTTTGGAAGCCAACGGTCAACTACCGCAAGCACAGCAAGAATGGGTGGCGGCGTGCAAGATCAACGGAGACAACTTGGATGCGTTACAGGGACTGGCATTGAATCTGTTAAAACAGCAAAAGTACAAGGCCGCAGCACAGTTGTTAGAACGGATTCGCACCAAGAATCCCGACGATCCGAACGTATATTTCCGGTTGGCCACCACGTATGGAAAATTGGGCGAAAGCCAGCGAGCTGCGGCGGCATATCAACGCACTTTAGAGCTGGATCCGAAGCAGATTTTGGCGGCGAATAACTTGGCTTGGATTCTCGCCACGGATCAAGATGATTCGTTGCGAAACGGCCAGCGAGCAGTCGAATTGGCGGAATTGGTGTGCCAAGCGACTAGGTTTCGCGAACCGCAGTTTCTGGACACGCTGTCGGTCGCTTATGCAGAAAATGGTGAATTCGAAAAAGCGATCCAAACCGTTCGCCAAACGCTACAGCAGATGAAAGCCACCGGACCGGTAACCGCTGACGCGACGCAAGCGTTGGAAGATCGATTGCGTTTATTCGAAAAACAGCAACCGCTTCGGGAATAAGGCCATCTTGGAGCGTTATTGCGTGGTATTTTGGAATTCGTCACCTCGTCCACTGCAGTCTGGCGGCTCCAATATGCCAGATCTGAAATGGAAAACCGCAAATTCGTCAGGAACTAAAAAAGTCCAGTGATGGGCGTACCGTGGTAGACGGGCAAGGGCCGATCGAGCAGATCGTGCCAAGTGCTTTGACGAGGAATTCCTAGCGAATGATAGATAGTTGCGGCGAAGTCTTCCGGAGTCTGTGGATCGTCGGCGGGGTAGGCTCCCAGATTGTCAGAAGCGCCAATTATTCGTCCCCCTTGCACTCCGCCACCAGCGAAAAAGACGGATTGCACCGCGCCCCAGTGGTCTCGGCCGGGCAAAGCGTAATGTTCGGGCAAGCCAAAGATTTTGGGAGTTCGTCCGAATTCGCCAGCCATCACCACCAAAGTGTCCTGCAAGAGCCCTCGATCATTTAGATCATCTAACAATGCCGAAACGGCTTGATCCATGGGCGGCAGCAAATAATTCTTCAGATGAGGAAACGCGTTGCCGTGCGTGTCCCAGGTTTCATTGTTGCCCAGATTGACTTGGACTAAGCTAACACCGGCTTCCACCAAGCGACGAGCCAACAGCAAGGACCAACCAAACGTGTGTCTTCCATAGCGGTCCAGCGTTTTGCCATCGGCTTGTGTAACGTTGAAGAGTTTTTTGATTTTGGAATCGGCCAGCATCGAGATCGCTCGTTGCTGAAAGCGATCAAACGGCTCCACTTCGGCCAAGCGTTCGAATTCTCGTTGCTGTCGCTCTATCTGCTTTAGCAATCCAACTCGGCTTGCCAAGCGCTCTTGCGAGTAGCCTTCGGGCAATTCCAAACTGGGTGTGAGAAATTTCAGGTTTGCGGGGTTTTCCTCGCCGCGTTGATGGTTAAAGCCGTATTGCGGCCAGGCGCCGTATGATTCGCCGTTGAATTGGCAGCAGTTCAGGAAATACGGTTCGAAGTCTCCGCCCATGGATCCGGAAAACTGGCCAGGGATGGTTCGTCCGGTGCGATGAATCAGTTTTTCCGGCAAGACAATGGCAGGTGGCAAGTTGTTACGAACGGGCGTCAACTGCGTGACCATCGAAGCGATGGACGGGTGATCGGTTGGCTTGGGTCCGTTGGGGCTAAAGTTGATGGGCAATTCGCTGCGACCGGAAAGCATCACCATGTGCCCCTGCGAATGTTCATTGTAGGGGTGCGTCAAACTGCGAACGACCGACCACAAGTGACTACGCTGGGCCAGTTGAGGAAGGTGTTCACAGATTTGCAGACCGGGTGTACGAGTTGCGATGGGCTGAAATTCTCCGCGAATTTCTTCGGGCGCGTTCGGCTTGGGATCAAAACTGTCATGTTGTCCCAGTCCGCCCGAGAGGAAAATGAAGATGATTCGCCGTTGCGGTGCCGAAATAGGCGATTCCGCTTGCAGTGATGCAAGGTGGTTCGTTCCTAGTCCTAACAAGCTAACGGCGCCGGCCTGCAATGCTTGACGACGTCCGATTGGCGGGTGCTGATATAGTGATTTGGACACGAACCTGGCCTCCTACAGATGGCAAATATGGAACGGGCTAGATCCTACCTTTGGCCAGAACGAAACTCAATCAAATTTGCCGCATCTGGCCGCTCGAAATCCGCACAAGCCGCAACAATCTGCAAAACACAACCAATCTTTAAACGCGTCAATTGCCCTACCACCGTGAACTTGTCGTAGAGGGAATGACGATTTATGATTTGAATAAGTGGAAATCTGTGATATTGGGCGTGCGATTATTGGCATCTTCGTCCTATAATTCCACAGGCGTGTTGCCAGATTTCACCGTGGACAAATTACATTAAGGAGTCAACTAAGTTGTCCCCGAAGCCAAAGATACTGTGCGTCGGAAAGGTCGACCAACTTGGCGACCCATTAGCGGTCTGGCTTCAAGAACATTGCGAAGTCATTTCGACACAAGACCTCTCCACTGCCGACGATGAAACCATCTGCCATCAACTTGATGGCATTTTTATTTTACCGTCGGGGGCATTGAGTGCCGGTCGAGTTCGGCGGTTGCTGCGAAGTGACATCATCTTGGAAGGCATGCCGGACGGGATTGTGCTGTTGGACCAGCAAAACAAGATTGTTTGGGCCAATGATTATGCCATTCGCTGGATTGGTGCCGAACAAGCCATTGGTTTGCCCTTCTTAGATGCCGTCGAATGCAAGCAGGACGAACCAGAATTCGGCCCACTGTCCGCAGCTTGGAACTCCAGCGAATCTCGGTCATTCACAATGGAATGCAAGGGAAATCGTTTCTTGCGAATCCACTGCATTGCCATTCGCAGCCAAGACGACTTGCCGCCGCGTTTGGTAGTTACCATGCGCGACGTCACGAAGGAGGTAGAACATCAGCAGAAGATTGCCGCGATTCATGACGCAGGTACGGCACTTGCGGATCTCACGGCAGACGAAGTCTTTCAGATGCAGATTGAAGACCGTATCGAACTGCTGAAGTCCAACATTTTGCATTACACCAAAGAGCTGCTCAATTTTGACGTTGTCGAAATTCGCTTGCTGACCAGCGACACCAAGGAACTAGTGCCGTTATTGTCGGAAGGCATTGAAGACGAAGCCGCTCAGCGACCACTACATGCGGCCACCGAGGGACAAGGGGTCACCGGTTTTGTTGCTGCCACGGGCAAGAGCTACTTGTGTGAAGACACCACCAAAGATCGACTCTACCTGGAAGGTTGCAAGGGTGCCAAGACGTCGTTGACCGTCCCGCTGATTCAGCACGATCGAGTGATCGGGACGTTTAACGTGGAAAGTCCCAAACCGCACGCGTTTACCGAAAGCGACATGCAATTCTTGGAAATCTTTTCTCGAGACATTGGCAATTCGCTCAATACGCTTCAATTGTTAGAAGCTCAACAAGCCAATACCGCTCAAGCCAGTGCCGAAGCGATTCATCGCGAAGTAGCGTTGCCGGTGGATGAAATCTTGAATGACGCCGTCAACGTAATGGAAACCTACATCGGACACGATTCGTCTGTCGTAGATCGGTTGCAAAGAATTTTACGAAATGCGCGTGACATCAAGCAGTTGATCCACAAGGTGGGTCAAGAGATGGCGCCGGCGGAAGCCGTTCCGGTCAGTATGCAGATTTCCTATCGGCCGCAACTTCGAAGTCGCCGCATCTTGGTTGTGGATGCGGACGAAGCAGTTCGAAGCGCAGCCCACAACTTGTTAGAGAGATACGGTTGTGTGGTGGAAACGGCGCATGACGGCGGGGAAGCAACCAAGATGATTCGCTGTTTGGAATCAGACAATCTGTACGATGTTGTCATTTCCGACATTCGCTTGCCCGACATGTCTGGCTATGAACTACTCTTAAAGCTGAAGGACCTGATGGACCCGGTTCCGCTAGTACTGATGACCGGGTTTGGCTACGATCCAGGCCATACCATTGTGAAGGCTCGGCAAGCCGGATTGCCGCAAAACGCCGTACTTTACAAGCCGTTCCGACTGGACCAATTGCTTAGCGTAGTCGAAGGCGTTATCGAATCGCTGGGCAAAGTGACGTCGGTTTAGTTTGGCTAGATCGTAGAAGCTAGTATTCGGTATTCATCGAACTTGCCCCTTTGTCCTTATGCCAGGCAACATGATCGCTCCCATAATTACCGGACTGTTTCTGCTGATTGGGCATTTTTCCGTTTGCACCTGGATTGTGAACCGGTTGCACGCCACTGCCCTGCCCTACCGATTCCTAAAGAAAGTGGACAAGGTCTGGTACTTGTTCTTGTTTGGTGCGCCGATCGCAACGGTGGCGTGGTGGATCTTCCGCCCAACTCATCCGGTGCTTCAAGCCGATCGATTATTGCCGATTGCGATTCCGTACGCTGTGATTTGTGCCGCCTCTGCCATCATCGCCATTCCGGTTTGGATTCGATACCTAATGCAATTGACCATTACCGAACGATTGGTTTCGAATCACACCAAGGTTGTAAAGATCGACGCCGAAATTGGTTTTCGGCCGATTGGTTCGCCGATGACTCGGTTTCTCACCAGCTTGCCCATGAACCAGGTGTTTCAACTAGCTGTTCATGAAAAGGCATTGCGAATGCCTCGGCTCAATCCAGCCTTGGACGGCCTTTCCATCGCTCATCTATCCGATTTGCATCTAACTGGAACACTGACCGAACCCTTCTTTGAACAAATTGTGGAACGGACTAATCAGCTGGATGCCGATATCGTGGTCATCACCGGTGACATCATTGACAAACCCTACTGCATGAGCTGGCTGAACACATGCCTGGCCGGGCTCAAATCCAGAAACGGTGTCTATTTCATCTTGGGCAATCATGATTTGCGAGTCAAAAATGAGTTGGGCGTCCGCAACGCGTTAATGCAAAACGGCTATTTTGATTTGGGCGGTCGAAGCAAGCTGATTGAAATCAACGGCCAGCCGATTTTTCTGGGTGGTAACGAATTGCCTTGGTTCTGTAAGGCAACCGACATGTCAGAATGCCCGTCTGAAGTGAACGGAAAGCGGCCATTTCAAATCATTCTTTCCCACAGCCCCGATCAGGTCTATTGGGCACAACGTCACGATGTTGACTTGCTACTGGCAGGTCACACGCACGGCGGACAGATTCGCTTTCCGGTGATCGGGCCTGTGTTCGCGCCCAGTCGTTTCGGAGTGAAATATGCCAGCGGTACTTTCTTCGAAGAACCGACGCTGATGCATGTCAGCCGAGGCATTTCCGGCACGCGTCATCTGCGTTTCAACTGCCGACCAGAGCTGGCCAAGCTAGTTCTGCAGTGCGAACGAAATCGCTCGTAGGGTAATTAACGAGTTTTTTCGCGATCTTTCTTTGCGCTAGACGTTTTCTTATAATGGGCGTTTTTCGATAACACGAAGCAGGCGGATGGCAAGCAATTGCGCTGCCCAAGTTAGGGATGAAAACATGGAAAATGAAACGGGTCAAAGATCGTCGCTCATGGTGTATCTGCTTTCGACGATGATGTTTCTTCAGTTCTTTGCATGGGGATCGTGGTTTGCAACGCTGTCGGCAGCCATGGACTCCAATCAGCTTGGAAACTTCATTGGGCGAGCTTACGAAGCAGCACCGATTGCTGCCATTTTTGCTCCGTTGTTCTTAGGGCTAATCGCAGATCGACTTTTTCCATCCCAAATGGTGATGGGCTTCCTAATGCTAGTCGGTGGCGGAATCATGTTTGCCATTCCCAGTGTTGCCAGCAAAGGTCCTGAAAGTGGAAATATGCTGGTTTGGTTAATCCTCGGACACTTGCTTTGCTATATGCCGACGCTTGGCTTAGGGAACACTATCGCGTTTACACACATTCCAAGCCAAGAACATTTTCCCAAGATCCGTGTTTGGGGCACAATTGGTTGGATTGCTGCCGGGCTACTTGTGGGAATCATGGGCTGGTCCAGCACGTTCAATATTTTTTGGCTGGGAGCCATCAGCTCTGTGCTCTTAGGTCTGTTTTGTTTTGCGTTGCCGAACACACCGCCGCCGTTGAAGGGCAAACCCATGGACTTGCGATCGTTGTTCATGGTGGACGCGTTCAAGCTGTTAGCGAACTGGAACTTTTTTGTCTTCGCAGTTTGTTCAACGCTGATCTGTGTGCCGCTGGCGTACTACTACGGACTAACGTCGACTTATCTAAACCAAACAGGTTTTTCGCAACCGGCTGCCACGATGACACTAGGTCAGATGTCGGAAATCTTCTTCATGCTCTTGATTCCGTTCTTCTTTCGGAAGCTTGGCTTGAAAGTAATGATCATGGTCGGCATGGCGTGTTGGGTTGTTCGGTACGCCTTATTTGCGTTCGCGGCGCCAGATCAAGTCACTTGGATGCTCTTGTTGGCAGTGGCATTACATGGCATCTGCTACGACTTTTTCTTTGTCACAGGGTTCATGTATACCGACCAAAAGGCGCCCAAGGATATTCGAGGCCAGGCACAAGGCTTGCTGGTTTTCCTAACACAAGGCGTGGGAATGTTCTTCGGCTATCGAATTATGGCCGCCGGCAAGTTCTTGGGAATTCCGCTTGGCTGGACAATTGGAGAATATGGACAGCAAGTGACAAAATCGGCGGACTACAATGCAGCCTTAGCGGTCGCGCGTGGCGAGACCGAAAGTGTTAGCTTTTTGGAGTCGTTTTCAAGAATGTTTAGCCGAGGTTTACCAGAAGCTTTGGATCAAGAATTACTTTCCGCCACCATGACACAATGGCGAAATTTCTGGTTGTTTCCATCAATTATGGCCGGCATTATTCTGATTCTGTTCACCATTTTATTCTGGGATAAAGCCAAAAACACGGATTCGCAATAGCTGAAGTCCTTTGCCCAGAAATTCCGCAACGCCTCTGATTCTTCAGAGGCGCTTTTTGTTCCGAACAACAAGTTTTCCAGAGACCTCATTCCTTCACAACGCACCGTGACTTGACCAACTGCATAACTTCTTCCCACGTCGTGAATCGGCTGACGTTCAGCAGTGTTGGGCCATTACGATGCGAATCGGGCAGATGCTGCAGCGATAGCGACCGTACGGTCGGTTCGAACAGACTGGCGTACGCCGCAATCATGCCTGTTTTGCCCGAACCAGCCAATTCCAGCGTCACATCCGGCCCCAATTCGCTGCGAACCACACGAATCGCGCGTCGAAGGTCAAAAATTCGCATGCCATCCAGTGTTTGGCCCAACAGATAGAAGCGGCGGCGAATCTGCACCTGCTTTCGATCATCCGCTTCCCATTTGGTTGGCCCGACACCTCGGCTGGCAAAAAACAAATGCACCGCCGCATCGTCGCTGATTCGCTGCACCAAGTTCTTGAGATTCGCTTCGTTCGGCTCGGCTGATTGTGCCGCCCACGCTTGGCCCTGCGACGCCGCAAACGCTACCGCTCCGGAAAAATCGGTCCAGCCCTGTTCGTCCATTACATGCAAAACCACTCGGTTTTCATCCGCATCTGGACCTTGGACCATAAACATTGGCAACAAGAACGGGCTTTGCGATTGGAATTTGATTTCCGTCAATGACAGGTGTTTGGCATTGTTGTTCAAAGACACGGACTGCCGTTGAATGTCCGCCGGTTCTGATTCCATTTCCGGCCAAGCTCGAAACGTATATTCTTGCAACAAACGCAAAACATCTTGTTGCCGCTGTCGTTTTTGCTCGGCTGACGCACCCGGTGACAATCCAACCGCTTCTGGAACGAACGAATCATGAATGGTCGTATTACGTTCGTTCGTCGGTAATTCGTTGGGACGAAACACAGTCAATTGGTGCGGTTCGAAAAACGAATCGGCCGCCGAATGAATCAGTTCGTCCGTCCCTTTCAGATATTTGTTGAACCAGCGAAAAGCATGAATTCGCAACTCTTGCGTATCCTTGTGCGGTCCGGCCGTAATATGCAATGCCAGGTCTTCGTCCGCACCATAGAGCTGATAAATGCTTCGCACTTTGGCATGTGTACGCACAACGCCTTCCAGCGGAAAAATGGAATCTCGATCCGTGTTGCTGATCAGCAGCGGCCTGGGAGCCACCAGCGCCGCCACTGCGGGATAGTCCCACTGAAACGTATTGACCATGAACATGCAATCACAATGCCCTTCCACGCATCCGTCCACCACGTGATTTTGTAGATCGGTAATCCCCGCCACCGGCACGGCAACTTTGATTCGGTCATCAATGGCCGCAATCCACCAACTATACGCACCGCCGCCGCTGCGTCCGGTGACTCCCAGGCGTTCCGGATCAACTTCGCTGCGAGACTGCAAATAATCTAACGCTCGCACACAATTCCACGCTTCCACGCCCGCCGGCGAATAGCCTCGATTCAACCACCACCACATGTCATAACGATAGGTGCCGTGATGCGTGGCTTCGATTTCGCCCAGCTGTAGCGAATCGATGGTCAAACAGACATAACCATTCCGAGCGAACCAGCTGCCGTGATGATGATACTTGGTCTTGTTTCCGTGACTGACCGAACCTTCTTTGGACGAAGCATGGCCACACACATACAAAATGGCCGGTAACGGTCCGTCTGTCTTCTTTGGCAAGTAAAGATTGCCAGTGACGTAAAGACCGGGCCGAGATTGAAAGTGGACATGTTCTACAGTGAATTCGTCGTGTTCCGTTTGGCCGGTCACGGTGGCTTGCAGCGGAGTTTTTTCCGGCAGCGGATGCAATCCTAACATGAACAGTAGCTGTTGGCGAAGTTCGCTCCGTTTTGTTTCCCAGTCTTCCAGGCTTTCAATACCGCTCAAACAATTTTGCTCAAGCCGTGCCGTTTGCTGCGCAAAATATTCGGAAAGAACTTCGTTGGGCGAATCTGCCGTTAGCTTGCTGGTCGGCAAACAAACCGAAACTGCCAACACCAACTGGCTCATGAACGAGAAAAGACGTCGTTGCAATTGCATTTATTTAGTTCCTCACTACACACGTTAGATAACGCGAACCACTCCAACCCAAGCACGTTTCACGCCTGTCCGATGAAACGCGAAAACATGATTCGAACCAGCCGATCTGACCATCATAGCAGAGTTGTTGCGGTGTTTGCCTCAGTTGCCGCCGAGCGCCCAACGTGTTTCAGACGTTAAGACAATTCGGTTCGAACATCTCGAATGAGCGAAAACAGACCAACCGCTCAACTTCAACCTGCATTTCGTACTTGCATGACCCTGCGTTGTGATTTCTACTAAGAGGCTAGATCGTTCGATGTCCCCAGCCCGTTCTACTCGTTACCCACACCTTTATGGCCAGCCCTCAGATTACGGAAATCCTGCTACTCGCTCGCGAAGGCGATCGTCAGGCGAAAGACCAGATTGCTCGCTGGCTCGCTGATACCATTCGCAGAGAACTGCGGCGACTGAAATGGAACATGCCCCGTGATCAACACGACGCAACCGACATTGTCAGCGAAGTCTTTCTGAAACTTCTTCGCTCGAACTGTTTAGATTTCGCACCCAATCGACGCTATTTGGCAGTGGCTGCGGCGCGAGCGGTTCGGGAAGTTCTGGTCGATGAGGCTCGTAAACAAACGCGTAAGAAGCGCGGAGCAGGCCTGCAGCGTTTGCCGTTCGAATTTATACTAGACGCACTTGATGAACAGGGCGTTAAACTGATCCCGCTGAACGACGCCCTAATTGAACTTTCCGAAAAGTATCCGCGACAAGCCGAAGTAGTTGAACTACGTTTTTTTGGCGGCAACACTCACAAAGAAATTGCAGAAATTTTAGGAGTCGGTATTTCTACGGTCGAATCAGAATGGCGTTCGGCTCGAGGTTGGCTGTATCGAACGCTGGCGGAAGAAATGGCCTAGGAATGACTGCAAAGCCAACCGGCGTCGACACGATCATTGATTGAGACTTGCATGAAAGACCAACACAACTCGTCGCCATCTTCAGACAGCCACGCCGATCAAGAACATTGGAACAACGCGGCAGAACAAGCCAAGTTTATGGACGAATCGCTCTGGGAAACCGTTGCTTCCGTCTCCGACACCGCCACCCCCGCTGGAGACGAAGTGCCTGTCGCAGATCAATGGCAACCCGGGACGAAACTGGGTCGATACATCTTGCAGCACGAAATTGGTCGCGGCGGTAATAGCGTGGTATTTCGCGCTATTCGCACTCAGCCAGTCGAACGAACGGTAGCGATCAAAGTTCTATTCGAAAACACGGCAATGCAGAACAACGCAAGTCGATTTGATCGAGAACGACTGATCCTTTCCGAATTGGACCACCCGGGAATCGCCAAAATTCTGGAAGCCAACACCACCGACACTGGCCTGCACTATTTGGTCATGCCTTTGATCGATGGCGTGACGATTGACCATTATGTAGAACAAAACCACTGTGACGCAAAACAAATTGCCACACTGTTGCTAAGCGTCACTCGCGCAATTGAACATGCTCATCAACGGCACATTGTGCACCGAGATTTGACTCCCAGCAACATTCTTGTCACCAAGTCAACCCAAACGATTGTCACGGACTTTGGGATTGCTCGTTGGTCCAACGCAAATGCTCCCAGAACGATTTCCGGAATTGTATTGGGAACACCAGGATATTTAGCACCCGAACAATGCTCGACCGATTCGAACGATGCGTTCCAACCCACGATCGATGTTTATGGATTGGGGGCAACGTTGTATCGTTTGCTCACAGGTCGGCCGCCATTTCGCGAATCATCGCTCATTGATACGCTCACTGCATTGCAAAGAAATCAAGTTGTGCCGATTCGGCAGTTGGCTCCATCGGTTCCCGCGGATCTGGAAGTCATTTGCCTAAAATGCTTGAGCAAGGACCCGGCCGACCGCTATCGAACCGTAGGCGAATTGGGTGATGATTTGCAACGGTTCGCTAGGGGTATTAGTGTGCAGGCGAGACATCTGTCGCGTACTCGCCGGTTGACAGAATGGGTTCGATTGAATCGAACCGTGACCGCCCTTTCGGCCGCGTTACTTCTGACCGGCCTGATTGCGTTGGCAGGCATAACCATCCTCTGGCAGTCGGCGGCCAAACGCTATATCCAAGCCGAAGAAAACCTGGACGTCGCACACAATGGGTTGAACGCACTGTTTGTTCCTCTAAATCACCTGGCCGCAAATATCCAAGACCCCGAAGAAAAGGCAATGGTTCTGGAAAAAACGGTCGACTTGTATGAACTCGTCTTGCAGCGCCGTCCAGATGATGAAGCATTGTTGGATCAGTTTGCCACCACACTGCATCAATGGACCATGATGCTCAACGCCAGTGGTCAACAAGAACGAGCGCGCGATTCCGAAACACGAGCGTTAGCGGTTTTCCGACAGCTATCCGAACGACACCCAGACAATGCGCAGTATCATTTTGACTTGTTTCACGTTCTGTTTCAGCTACACAGCTTGCAAGTCGACGGAACTTTGGAACCAGCCAAGGATGAAATGCTACAAGCGCTAAGACTTCGCCCTGGCGACGCTGATTTTCTAGACGCCGCCGCATCGATTACGCTTGTTCAGGCGCAGCAATCAGAAGGCAACGTAGAAGAATTTCTGGCGGAAGCGCGCCGCTATCTGGAACAGATTCCTCCCGAAGCCATCAAAGAAAAACCACAGCGGATGCGACACTTTGGCACCATTGCTGAAATCGAAGCCAATCATTACGAGCGACAACACGACTTGCCGAATGCATTGGCGTCTATTGCAAAGGCAAGCACCGTTTTTGCTGCGCTGGCAGGCCAACAACCAAACGTTCCCGCCTTTCAGATTGACCACGTGCGTTCTCGATGTCGAGAAGCTCGAATTCTTGCCGAACTAGACCAACGCGAAAAAGCGGTGCATGTCATATCGCAAGCTTTGGCCGACGCGAAACGAGTGGCTGGCGAATTCCCCATCTATCAATCCCACGCCGATGTATGCCAAAACTTGATCGAACAGTTGGCCCAACAGAACTCGGAAGCCACTACCGAATGAAATGGACAAACCGTATTATTCAAATGGCAATCGCGTGGGTGATCGCGACCGCGACCATTCCGGCATCTTCCATCATGGCCCAGAAAGCGTCCATTCCACGCGTCCTAGACCGTCGACTTCAAATTAGCTTGTTCGCCGAAGATCCTGACATCGTCACACCCATCGGCATGGCTATTTCCGCGGACGATCGTATTTTTGTCATCGAATCACACACACACTTACGATCGAAGTCCTACGCTGGCCCGACGTCGGATCGAATCAAGATTTTTGTGGACCAAGACAACGACGGACAAATTGACCAGCAGTCTGTCTTTGCCGACGGCTTACGGGAAGCGATGAATTTGGCGTTTTCGCCAGACGGTGATTTGTACGTCGTGTGCGCTCGTTCCGTTGTCCACCTGCCGGACGAAAATCACGATGGCATCGCCGATCGTCACAATATTGTGCTTAAGTTGGAAACGCAAGAACGCTACGCTCATAACAGCCTGCTGGGAATCACGTTCGATAAGACTGGCCACATGTATGTTGCTCGAGGAAACACGGGCAGTCATGCTTATCGCATCGAAGGCCCGGACGATTCGTTGGTGGAAGGATACGGCGATGGCGGTAGTGTCATTCGCTGCAAGGTGGACGGAAGTCAGTTAGTCGAATTCTCCACAGGATTTTGGAATCCGTTTGATCTGAAATTCGATGCGGCCGGACGCTTGCTGGTCGTAGACAATGATCCGGACGCTCGAGGCCCTAATCGTTTACTACAAGCGGTCTTCGGAGGCGACTATGGCTACACGTCGATTTATGGAGGCGCCGGAACACATCCGTTTCAAGGCTGGGAGGGCGATTTGCCCGGCACGCTACCGTATTTGGCCGGTACGGGCGAGGCGCCGAGCGGCTTGATCGACTGCCGACGCACATCTCTGCCGATCGACTACCAAGACAGTGTGCTAGTGTCCATTTGGAACGAAAATTCGATCGAACGATTTCAACTTTCCCATCAAAACGGAACGCTCGTTTCCACTCCACGCCAGCCGTTTGTCGTCGGCGATAAGAACTTTCGACCCGTGGCGCTCGCGGCCGATTCACTCGGCAACCTGTTTGTGACGGATTGGATGCTGGTCGATTATCCGAACCACGGCAAAGGTCGAATCTGGCGGATTTCGCCAGCCGCGTCGGCCGTATCTTCATCCTTGCAAAAACCGCTGCCGGAATTCTCCATTCCACTGCCCGATCCCGTTCAGACAACCATTCAAACGCTACATCGCCAAAATCATCCGCTGGACGAGGCAACACTGACAGACGCGTTGCAGCATCCTTCCAGCGTCGTCCGCCATGCTGCCGTGATGCAGCTGAGTGATCCCAAAAGCAATGCACTGCTAAACCAACTTCGCACATCGCCCAACCACCAGATTCGCTTGGCCGCGGTGCTGGCCCAACGCCGACGGACACCAGATGACGCAGTCGCCATTCGCCGTTACTTAGTCG
>JAGQOZ010000169.1 GCA_020426955.1 Planctomycetales bacterium | reverse complement strand
CCGTTCTTGGCCGGTCGCAAATCCTTGGCGGTGAATCTGAGCGACATTGCGGCCATGGCGTGCCGGCCCGCTGGCGCTGTGGTTTCCTTGCTGTTGCCTAACGTCGATGCGAACAAGATAGCCATGGAATGCATGCGAGGAATCCAGGCCCTGGCATCCGAATTCGCCTGTCCCATCATCGGCGGCGATACCAATGTAGGCGGACAGCAGTTGGTGGTCAGTGTCACGGCGTTTGGCGTTCCGCTTTCGGACAAAGCGCCGCTACTGCGTTCGACCGCTTGTGCCGGTGATTGGATTCTGGTCACCGGGCCACTGGGCGGCAGTATTTTGGGGCATCATCTGAATTTTGCACCTCGAGTGCGCGAAGCAGAAACGCTCCACTCTCGCTTTCAGCTCACTGCCGGCATGGACATTAGTGACGGCTTGGCGCTGGACTTAAGCAGGTTAGCCGAAGCCAGCGGTTTAGGCGCCGAACTGTGGCTGGATAACGTGCCGATCAGTGACGATGCCAACTTGTTGTCACAGCAATCCGGAAAAACGGCCTTGCAGCACGCGCTCGGCGACGGCGAAGATTTTGAATTGCTGCTGACGGCCAAGCCGAAGGCTGCGGAACAGATCTTGCGAATCCAGCCGCTGGATGCGCCCATCCATCATGTTGGAATGATGATTGTCGAATCGGGGCTATTCGCTGTAGATAAAAACGGAATTCGCCGCAACTTGGCACCCACCGGGTTTCAGCACGGAGCCACATTATGAGTCATACGATTTCCTGTCGCAGTGAAGCAGACACGGTTCGCTTGGGTGAATGCTTGGCCACTTGTTTGCCCGACGGAACGGTCGTAGGGCTGAACGGAACGCTGGGCGCCGGGAAAACTCGCTTGGTTCAAGCGGTCGCGGTGGCCAGCGGCATTGCAGACGGAATTGTTGTGAGTCCAACATTTACCTTGTGCAATGAATACCTTGGCCAACGGACCATCTATCATATGGATTTGTATCGTTTGGCCGACGAAGACGAATGGATCGAATTAGGGGTCGAAGAATACTTCGACACCCCGGCGTTGATCTTCATCGAATGGTCCGATCGGTTCGCTCATCTGTTGCCCGACGATCGAATGGAACTGCAAATCGAAGTGATCACGCCCACCGAACGCCGCGTCACAATCACGGCATACGGTCAAGATTTGGCGATGGCTGCCGACAAAGTTGTTGCGTTATTTACAGAATGAAGCGACTTAAGTCTTCGTCTTCGGTGATTTCTTCCAAACGCTGTGTTACGTATGCGGCGTCAATCACGATTTTCTTTTCCGTCCGCTCTGGTGCGTCAAAACTGAGTTCTTCCAACATGCGTTCCAAAATGGTGTACAGTCGCCGAGCACCAATATTTTGCGTGGTCTGGTTGACCTTATGAGCATACGAAGCCAGCGCGTCGACCGCGCTATCGGCAAATTCGATCTCTAGGCCTTCGGTTTTCATCAGGGCTTGATATTGCCGAGTTAGCGAACTCTTTGGTTCGGTCAGGATTCGAATGAAGTCGTCTTTGGTCAAGTCCGTCAATTCAACTCGGATAGGAAACCGTCCTTGCAGCTCCGGCATCAGTTCGCTGGGCTTGCTGCGATGAAAAGCGCCGGCGGCAATGAATAGAATGTGGTCGGTGCGCACGTAACCGTAACGAGTTTGCACGGTGGTGCCTTCGACAATCGGCAAGAGATCTCGTTGAACACCTTGCCGCGAAACATCCGCGCTCTTGGAATCCGAAGCGACGACTTTGTCTATTTCGTCCAAAAAGATAATGCCCGAATTTTCGGCCAGATCAATAGCCAGTCCATTGATCTTTTCCGGGTCCAACAATGATTCACACGCTTGTTCGAACAAAATGCGACGCGCTTCGGCGACGGTGACTTCGCGGCGGACTGTGTTTTTGGGCATGATTTTTTCGAACATCCCTTGGATTTCCATATCCATGTGTTCCATGCCGATGCCGCCCAGCACCACGGGATTTGATTTCTGTTCAATCTTCAATTCGACTTCACGATTTTCTAGTTCGCCCGATATCAACATCCCGCGCATTCTTTCTCGAGTGCGTCCGTAGTGCTCGGCCGAATTGTTGTCATCACCACCGACTTCCAAGCTGATGGGAGGCGGAATCAGCAGGTCCAGCAGTTTTTCTTCCACTTTGCTTTGCGCTTCGGCTTCCACGTTTTTCATTTCCAATTGCCGCACCAAGCCGATGGCGTTCTCCACTAGTTCTCGGACCATGCTTTCTACGTCGCGTCCGTAGTAGCCCACTTCCGTGTATTTGGTTGCTTCCACTTTGATGAACGGCGATTGTGTGAGTTTGGCCAAGCGTCTGGCGATTTCCGTTTTACCAACACCGGTGGGGCCGACCATCAGGATGTTCTTGGGCGAAACTTCGTGACGCATTTCGTCATCCAACTGCTGACGACGCCAGCGGTTGCGAATGGCAATGGCGACAGCTCGCTTGGCCTCAGGTTGACCGACGATATGTTTTTCTAATTGGTCAACGATTTCGCGCGGAGTGAGCGGCGTATTGGTTATGGTTTCCGAGTTTTGGACGTCATTCAGTTCAGGCACTCGAGTTCCTCCACGACAATGTTGGAATTAGTGTAGATGTCAATCTCGGCAGCAATTTCTAGTGACCGAAGCACAATTTCATTGGCCGGCAGCTCGGCGTGTCGAGCCAACGCTCGCGCTGCGGCCGTGGCATAGTTTCCTCCCGATCCAATCCCCAAGATACCGTCAGTGGGCTGGATGACATCCCCTGTACCACTAACCAGCAACGTGTGCTTCGGATCAACTACGACCATCAAGGCTTGCAAATGACGAAGCGCTCGATCCATTCGCCATTCTTTGGCTAATTCCGTTGCCGCTCGAGGAACATTGCCGGGATAGTCGCGGAGTTTTCCTTCAAAGCGTTCTAGTAACGCAAAAGCATCGGCGCCGGAACCGGCAAAGCCGCACAGCACTTTGCCCTCATTCAGCGCGCGAATCTTAACGGAATCGGATTTAACGACAGCGGTGTCCAGTGTGACCTGTCCGTCACCGCCGATCGCAACCTTCCCGTCCTTGCGAACTGTCAAAATCGTAGTAGATCGAATTTTCATGCGTATTCCCGTGATGGATTATGGAGGACCTTTGTCTATTGTGAACCAACAATGTTCATTCGAACAGACCCGACTCTGTCGTCGGCCAACGAGTCACGGTGAACCGTTGTTCGAAGCAGGCGGGACCACTGCTTTCCTAGGTCTGGTGGTTCGGCTATCCTACGTGCATGAATAATCCTGCCAGTTTAGTTCGCAGCCCGTTGCTCCTTTCGCGAGATGATTCCGCGTTGGTTGTTGTTGATGCACAAGAAAAATTGCTGGCAATTATTCCAGAACGAGACTCGCTTCAAACGAATCTGCTGAAGCTTTTGGAAGCGGCCAAAGTCCTAAACGTTCCCGTTTTGGCAACCGAACAATATCCAGAACGCTTGGGTTCATCGCCAACCCAATTGGCCGAACACATGCCTAAGTCAAACGGCAAGCGTTCGTTTAGTTGCGGTGGATGTCAGCAGTTCACAGTCGAATTGTCTGAACTGACGGTTCGCCAAATTGTCTTGGTTGGCATTGAAACGCACGTTTGCATTCTGCAAACCGCCTTTGATTTGCTTACGGCTGGATTTGACGTTTTTGTAGTTGTGGACGCGGTCGGAACCAGACGGCGCGTCGATTCAGAAACAGCGTTACGACGCATGGAAGCGGTGGGCGTTCAGCTGGTCAGTTGCGAAATGGTCCTGTTCGAATGGTGCGGAACTTCGCTAGCAGACGAATTCAAGACCATTAGCGAAATTGTTCGCCGGTAAATCGTTAAAGCGCTTTCGTGCCGAATTGTACGTTGGGCGACCGTCTTGAGGCTCCTTTTGGTCTACGTGTCTCGCATGCATACCGCGGAGCTATCTGGCATTCACAATTCCTTTACATTCTGTTAGCTTCGCTCTCAGATTTCTTTGAGGTGGCGATGTTCTTAGTGGTTGGCAGTTCCGGGTTCTCCATGTCCATGCTGGTTACCTTGCTTGGCGGGCTCGCTTTGTTTTTGTTCGGGATGGAGCAAATGACGGGCTCGCTCAAGATCATTGCCGGCGAACGCTTAAGGTCCGTACTCAAGCGACTTACGTCCAATCGCTTCGCCGGTGTGGCAGTTGGAGCGTTTGTGACGTCCATTATTCAATCATCGTCGGTGACAACCGTACTTGTAGTCGGTTTTGTCTCGGCTGGTCTGATGACGTTGCAGCAGGCGATCGGGGTCATCATGGGCGCAGGAATCGGAACCACGATCACCGCCCAGATCATTGCCTTCAAAATCACCAAGGCTGCGCTGGCGCTTGTCGCAGTGGGATTCGCGGCGACGTTTTTGGCGAAGAAAGACCGAATTCGACAATACGGCACGATCGTGTTTGGCGCAGGGCTGGTGTTTTTTGGCATGAACGTAATGGCCGATGCGACCATTCCGCTTCGCGAGTCGCCTCGATTCATCGAAGCAGCCCAGCGTCTGGATAACGCTCTGTTGGGCATCCTCCTTTCCGCCGCGTTCACGGCCATTGTCCAGAGTTCCTCGGCTACCACGGTACTCATCATCGTGCTCGCCAGTCAGGGCCTCATCACGCTGGAACAAGCAATCCCGCTTGTCTTTGGAGCCAATATCGGCACCTGTGTGACCGCGTTGCTGGCGTCCATCGGCAAGCCTCGTGAGGCAGTGCGAGCAGCATTTGTGCATGTGATTTTCAACGTGCTGGGCGTTCTGTTGTGGTTTGGTTTTATGGATCAACTCGCTTGGATCGTTCAAGAGCTTGCCCATGAAACGCCTCGTCAGATCGCTCACGCCCACACTCTTTTTAATGTCGCGAACACGTGCGTTTTCATCTGGTTCACTTCGCCGCTTGCCACTTTGATTACATGGCTCGTCCCCGACCGGCCGACGGCAGTCCCCGAAACGGCTGTGCCCAAATTCCTTGATGTAATTTTACTTCGCACGCCCGATCTCGCTATCGACACAGTACGCATGGAACTGGGCCGACTCGGAGTCGCTTCGCTATTAATGGTGCGAGGAGCCTTGAACGCCGCGCTGCACGGCACGGCACAGGAAATCAACCGACTTGAAGAAATGGATGAAGACGTTGATGCACTGCACGGCGCCGTAGTCACTTACTTAGGACAGCTTTCGCAGCAGTCGCTGTCCGATCGACAGTCAGCGAGATTGCGCGATTACTTGCTTGTTGCCAACTATTTCGAAAACATCGGTGATCTGATCGAATCCCAACTAGTTCCTGCCGGCCGCCAGCGACTGCGTACAAAGTTGGTCGTCAGTCCGCAAACCGAAGACGCGCTCAAGCTAATTCACCATGAAGTCTGCTGGGCGGTCGAGCATTCCATTCGTGCGGTTGTCGAAGAAGACGTCGATGTGGCTTTGCAAGTTACAGAAGCCAAGACCAGAATCAACGAACTTGTTCAGGCAGCGGAAGAGCATCTATCCCGACGATTGACAGCCAACACGCCACAACGACTCGTTGCCTATCGGCTGGAGTCAGAGATGATGGAGTATCTCAAACGAGTTTACTACTTTGCAAAACGCATCGCGCGACTCGCCGCTCTAAACGGAGATAGATCGCTGGTTGAAGAATCCGCGAATTCCGTGACGATGCCATCCGATCCTTCAGTACTATCCGATGGAAAATAGGCACGCGGCATCTCGCCCAACGCCGTCACGAATCTCGAACAACAATCATGAGCCCAATACGTGAAAAAGTTCGCCTAAGCGAGTCTAGTCAGGTCTGATCCCGAGACTTCTGCGCCGTCCACCGCTCCTTCAGTTACTGGAATTTCTAAATCCTCGACCCAGTAAATTCGTTCGACATCACTATCCGTCCGCGACTCACGCCAATACCCTTGCCAGGGGCCAGTACTTGCTTTCACCGAATCAGGAGGAGCGGACACAATACCGACTACTCCTTGAAGCTCCGGGACAAAATAGTCCCAGCTGATGCGAACTTTGTCGCCAAGATGAAATGTGTTCATTGGTCGCGTTCCGGATTGCAACGTGTGGCAGCCACAAAAAAAGGCCCATCGCAGACATGCTGGACGAGCCTTGGAGTTTAACACAATGGATCAAAGTACGCCTCTACGCGTCGTACTGGAAATATCCGTTGGCGTGTAGCGTGTCGGTCAGCAGGAAGCCTTCCGTAATGCCTACGCCGGAAACCCAAGTACCCGACGCGTACACGGTAGGAGCTTCTGTTTCGTACACGTCTGTGCCGATTTCAATCCGGTCAACTCGTACGTTATAGTCAATGCCATTCGCCGGGTCGTAGGTGTCATTAATGAAGTTGATGCGAACATCCGACGCCACCACCGGAACCAAACTGGTATAGGACATTTCGACGAAGTTGCGTGCGTCGTAGTCGCCAATGACCGCTCCGTAGTCACCCACATTGAACGTGGCAACAATTTCACCCGCAATCTCTAGTTGGATGATTTCATTCGTCGTAGCGCCCGTGGCGAACACTCGAATTTGTGTCTCGGTGACTTCGCCAAAAACGTTCAGCCGTCCTGGAGTGCCGTTGATGAACGAACTAGCCGCCCAATTCGAAGCGACACTATTGTCCAGCGCCGGATCCAACAGCGCCAAACTAAAACCGTTGCCGTCCGGTTCAGTAGGCCAAGGTGCCGCATCGTCGTACGTGACTTCATCAATAATATTTCCGTTGGCGTCGAACAGCGTAATGGCTTCACCGCCACCGCTGAGTCCACCGGAGTACTGGCCGCCAACATAGATGTTGCCAACCGTCTGATTCCGGAACTGCGAATCGGCGTCCGTGAAGACGACGTAGTCGCCCGGCAGAATCACGGTCCCAGACGCGATCGTCAGACCGACACCGTCAATTTGCCAGCCGGACAAATCGACGGCTTGAGACGATGCGTTGTAGAGTTCGATGAATTCGGCGTCGGTACCCGCAGGATTGTAATGCAATTCGTTAATGACGATGTTTGGGTTCGTCAAAGAACCGCCGGGCAAACGACTTTCGTTCGCAAAGATCGCTCGTCTGGCGTTGATGGCCTGTTGCCATTCGGTCGTCCAATAGGAACCGCTCACGTCCGCTCGGCCCCACTCTTGAACATCCAACGCCGAATTGGTTGTACCGATTTCCGCGATCAATTCCGCTCGCCGATCAATCAGGCCGTCATTACCCAGATATTTGTCCACTAGCGTTTGCAGGCGTTGCCAGTACATGGCCTGAAATTCAGGGACTTCCCAAATGGCGTCCATGAACTCGGCACCGATCTCGTCGGGTGTTATCACGTCCAGGCCAGATCCAATCGCGTATGCATCTCGCCAGGTCAAGTCCAAGTCCCACTCAACCACGGACCAACGCTCTGTACTTCCGTCCTGGGCTACGTAGAAGTTGTGATAAAACTGGTCGTAATGTCGCACTAGTACCGACAACGCCATGTGGTTGATGGCTGCTGGAATGTCAACATTATCGTAAAGCCAAGCCGTCTTGGACGAAGATGGTGCCGAAAGCAACACGTCCCGCACCGCGAGTATCGGTGTATAGTCACCGTCGTCCGGTTCCTTCTTGTCAAACCCATCAACTACGCTGAACGCACCTTCTTCGGCTTGATAGAATTGACCGTCGTCAAATCCATTTGCCGTTCGCCAAGTGCCGTCGTAAAGTTCTTGGAATCGGTAGACGCCGTAAAAGTCACCGTTCTGTTCGACTCGGGTGAAGAACGTCGACGTCAACGAGTCCGTTTCGGCATTAAAAATTTCCCAACTAATCTGAGCACTGGTCCCACTCCAATCCGCAAAGTCGGAGACGATCCCAAATTCGTCCACCGGCGTGTTTGCCAATGGACCAAAATCTAAGAGATAGCCATCGGGCAGTTCAAACTTAAAGCCCTTCTTGGGGAACTCGCGAGAACCACTGCCTCGCACTCGCACCGTTGCGTTGTCAATTACCTGATCGCCGTACGCGATGACAGTGGGGATTTTGGTGTTGGTCAAATAGAGGTCCGTCACAAGTTCGTCATATTGCACGGGATCCACGTACCACTGGAAGACGGGTAGCGTGTTGCCCACGATATCGGTTGGGCTGACCACGACGCCAAAGTAATTGATCGTATCGCCAGCAAATGGCGCGACGGCTACGTCCGAGTCAATTCGATAGCGAACCAGCGCGCCGGCCTCTTGGCCCGGAACCGTCGCTTGCCACACGTCACCACCGACGTTGGTCATGGCAACCACTTGGTCTGCACCGAACCCAATCTTATAAGTCAAATTGGCGACGGTGGCGTCAGCAATGGTCGCCGAAATCGTAAACGCTTGATTTGGTAACGGTTGTCCGGGATTAATCGTGATGTCGGAAATATCCGAAACTGGCCCTTCCGAATAGACCGAATTCTGCGCGGCCGGTGTCGGAGCTGGATTAGAAACACCCCAATTCACGGGATCGGAATTGTCCAAGTTCGGATTGATCAATTCCAGCGAAGGGCCGTTGCCGTCCGGAGCACCTGGCCAGGGCGAAGCGTCGTCGTAAGTCACTTCGTCAATAATTGTCACACCGTCTGCCGCGATCAGCTGGATCGTTTCGCCACCGCCAGATAGTCCTCCCGCAGCGAATTCGGCCAGTGGGGTTACACCCCATTCGGCTTCGGCAATCACGATGGACGGTGAAACAATGGCGTATTGTCCCGCCGCCAGAATCGTGCCTGGGGCAAACGTCAGGTCAAATCCGGTAAATGATGCACCGGACAAGTCAAAGTCGTCAGTTCCTGGATTATAGAGTTCCAGGAATTCTGCATCACCGTCAATCGCGCCGTCCGGACCGGGGTTGTAATGAATTTCATTGATAATGGCAGAGGCATCGTCGCCACCCGGATCATTCGAACCAGCGTATTGGAAATAGCCATTCGCGTGCAAGAATTCGCTTTCACGGAAACCAGGGGTCACTCCGTCAGCCGGTAGCCATGTCCCCGTCGAAAAGACTTCAATCGCTTCAGATTCGTACGCAGTGCCATCCACTTCGATGCGGTCAACAACCAAGTTGCGATCGATTCCCTGATCCGGCTGGTACAGGTCATTCGTAAACGCAACTCGGATTTGATCGGCATCAATACCATCCGCTTCATAGGTAAAACTTAGGAACGTGCGAGTGCCCGGGTCGCCACCAACGTTATCCCAAGTGGCTACCGTGTTGCCGTCAATCTGCAGCTCCATCGATTCTTCGCCTCGAGCACCCGCGGCAAAGATCGTGATGGGCAGCGTATGTTGATAGTCCGCCAGAGCTTGTGCATGGAATGCCAACGGTGTTTCCACAAGACCCACGCGGCTTTCTAGTTCCCAATCGCCTCCGCGCATTTCGCTTCCCGTTTTGTCGGTTGAGCCCGCGACATCTGCGCCAGTCAATTGTGCCAGCGTTTGCAGTAGATCCGTTCCGTTCGAACCCTGTGCCGCATCACAACCGTACAGTAAGATATCCGCGTCGGCGCGAAGGGAATCGTTCCAGCGGCGAATCTGATCGGCGTGCTGACGTAAAACGTCAGCGTCTATCAGTTGATTCCCCAGTTGCAATTGGCCCGCTTTGCCATGCGATACAATATGAATGCTCGCCACGTTGGTCCGATTCGTCAACGCGTGCGATAGTTGTTCGATGCCGCTGCGCGAACCGTCCAGCAAAACCAATTCGCAATCGCTACTCAGCCCTTGAATCAGGTCGCTGGCACCTTCCACCGTCGAATCCACGAATACAAGCTGAGTCGGTCCGCTGACACTGCCTTCCACTGCCAATCCGTCTACCGATTCGCACGACGCCAAGTCAACATTCGCCACATCCGCCGCCAACATCTCTCGCTTTTCAAGGTTGCGAATAGACCATTGAGACGATCGAACGGATGCACCAGACTGCCGGATACGCTTCAGTGACATTGTCTTTAACTCCAATTCTTTATGCTCAGAATGTTGCGACCGCACGCGCTGAAATGAAATAAACCGAGCATTATCCTGGCAAGCTGCGGAAGTTGTCAATGAAAAACCGTAGCTTCGTCTGCTGATTCTGGACAAAAAGGCGGACACAAAGCCAATGGAGTGAGAAAGTATCAAATCGGCTTAACGCAGTTGGCTAAGGAACTGAATCAGATCTGCCACGTCTTGCGCCGTCAGGGCGTTAAGTTGTCCTTCTGGCATGGTCGAAACATTGGATGCCGAATTCGATTCGATATCCTCTCGATTCAATTCAGTCACAGCGCCCGAACTGACTTGGACCTGAATCTTCGCGTCGTCAATTTCTCGCACCACTCCCAACAGCGTGCGACCGTCACGAGTGACAATCTGCCGAGTGACATAGTTCGAATTGATTTGCAC
>JAGQOZ010000168.1 GCA_020426955.1 Planctomycetales bacterium | reverse complement strand
CATGAACGCATGAATCACTTTCCCGCTCAGATGTCGGGCGGCGAACAGCAGCGAGTCGCGATCGCTCGAGCCATTGCCAAACGACCTGACGTGCTTTTATGTGACGAACCGACCGGCGCGTTGGACATTCACACTGGCATGGTGGTGTTAGAGGTGATTGATCGAATCAACCGCGAGCTTGGAACGACGACGGCTGTGATTACGCACAACGCGGCCATTTCCAAGATGGCGCATCGCGTCATTTCGATGGCGGATGGCAAGATTTCTGGCGTGAAGGAGAATCATCAGCGGCTGACGGCCAAGGAGCTGGACTGGTGATCATTCGCGCGATTGACCGGAAGTTGCTGCGAGATCTAAGTCATACCAAAGGCCAAGCGTTGGCCATTTCGCTGGTCATTTCGTGCGGCGTGGCCATGTTCATCATGTCGCTCAGCACATTGGAATCGCTCCGGATCACGCGTCAACGCTACTATGACAACTACGCCTTCGCACATGTGTTTGCTCGTTTGAAGCGAGCCCCCGAATCGTTGCGAGAACGCATTGCGGAAATCCCGGACGTCGCCAGCGTGACCACTCGAGTTGTGCAGGACGTGACGCTGGATATTCCTTCGCTGCCCGAACCGGCGGTGGGACGTTTGATTTCTTTGCCGCCACGTCGCAATGAGGGGCTGAATCGCATTTTCTTGCGAGAAGGCCGTTACGTAGAACGGAATCGAGGTGGCGAGGTGTTGGTGGGCGAATCGTTTGCCAAGGCCCATGATCTGCATCCGGGTGATTCGGTGCTGGCCATCATGAATGGACGCAAACAATCGCTCAAGATTGTGGGGGTGGCTCTTTCGCCCGAATATATTTTGCAAATTCGCGAAGGAGAACTTCTGCCCGATGAAAAACGGTTTGGCATCTTTTGGATGGACCAAGAAGAATTGGCGGCCGTGTTCGACATGGACGGCGCGTTTAATGATGTGACCATGCGGCTGTTACGAGGTGCATCGGAGCAGGAAGTCTTGGATCGGTTGGATGATTTGATCGAACCGTACGGTGGCGTTGGTTCGTACGGTCGTGACCAACAATTGTCACATCGTTATCTGAGTGACGAAATGAGTCAGTTGCGAACCATGGGCATGATCGCTCCGATGATTTTCCTGTCCGTCGCGGCGTTTCTGCTAAACGTCGTGATGAGCCGGCAGATTCGCGTGCAACGAGAACAAATTGCCGCACTCAAAGCGTTTGGCTACAACAAGTATGAAGTGGGCTGGCACTATCTAAAATTGGTGTTGCTGATCTCCGCCATTGGCATGGTGCTGGGGGTTGTCTTTGGAGTGCAATTGGGACGCAACCTGACCGTCATGTACACTCGATTCTATAAGTTCCCTGTCTTCCAGTTTTTTCTGGATTGGCGAATTGTCATTTCCAGCGTATTCGTCAGTGGGATGGCCGCGGCGTTGGGGACATTCGCGTCGGTACGGTCAGCCATTCGCTTGCCGCCGGCCGAAGCAATGCGACCGGAGCCGCCTGCCAACTATCGGCCTACGTTAGCGGAACGGAGCGGGTTGGGGTTTCTACTTTCGCCCGCAGGTCGCATGATCATGCGCAACCTAGAACGCCAACCGCTGAAGTCGTTCCTGTCTTGTTTGGGAATTGCCATGGCGGTATCGGTCTTGATTCTGGGTGCGTTTATGGAAGATTCGCTCGATTACATCATCCATTTTCAATTCTTCTTGTCTCAGCGTTATGACATGAATGTGGCACTGATTGAACCTTCCTCGCCGGAAACGATACATGAGATTCGCCATCTGCCCGGAGTGGTGCATTGCGAACCGTATCGAGCTGTCGCTACGAAGATGCGTTTTGGGCCGATCGAGCGTCGAGTGGGCATTATGGGCTTGGCTGAAGATTCTGATCTATTTCGTCTGATCAATGAACGCGAAGCGCCTGTTGCCATGCCGCCGGATGGCTTGATGCTTTCCAGTAAGCTGGCCGAATTGCTAGGTGCCAAACTGAATGATCGAATCACGGTGGAAGTGCAAGAAGGAGATCGTGAAGTGCGTTTGGTGCCAGTGACGGCGTTGGTCACGGAGTTTGGTGGCACTAACGCATATATGTCGGCTCCGGCGTTACATCGGCTGCTGCAAGAGACCGACACCATTTCTGGCGCGTTTCTGACGATTGATCAAAACCGTTCTGAGCCGTTGTATCGGAAGTTGAAGAACACGCCTCGAGTGGCTTCGGTGAGTGTAAAAGATGCGGCGCTGCAGAGTTTTCACGATACGATTGCAGAGAATTTGTCGTCCATGCGAGCGTTCAATATCATGTTTGCGTGCGTGATTGCCTTTGGCGTGGTTTACAACAACGCGCGTATTTCGGTTGCCGAACGGAGTCGCGAACTGGCAACGCTACGAGTCATCGGGTTTACTCGATCTGAAATCAGTCGCATCCTATTGGGCGAAATGGCCATCATCACGGCGCTCGCCATCCCGCTGGGCATGTTGATGGGCTACGGTTTTGGTTGGTACATGACGCAGGGCTTGGATACCGAAGTCTATCGCATCCCATTGGTCATTAACCCGACGACGTACGCTTTTGCCGCGTGTGTGGTGATTCTGGCCACCATCATTTCCAGCATTGGTGTGCGGAGACAACTTTATAATTTAGATTTGGTCGCCGTGTTGAAGACCAAAGAGTAATAGAAATGGAGAAGTCGCGAATGAACAATCTCATTCGACGATTGGTGTGGATTGTCGGCGGGCTATTGCTGGTGGGAATGATTGGGTACGGCTTCTTACCTAAGCCCATTGATGTTGATCTGGCCGAAGTGAGTCGAGGTTCGTTGCAGGTCACTGTTGATGAGGACGGGAAAACTCGGATCAAGGAAAAGTACATCGTTTCCGCGCCGCTGGGCGGTCGACTTCTTCGCATCAACTTGGACCCCGGTGATCAAGTGACATCGCAGCAAACCGTTCTGGCATCCATTGCGCCCAGCGATCCGACGTTGCTGGATGCGCGAGCCATCGCGCAGGCGGAAGCGCGAGTGAAAGCGGCGCAGGCAGCCTTGAATCGAGCGGACCCGCTGCTGGAACAAGCTCGTTTGGCGCTCGATTCGGCCGAAGTCGATCTCGGTCGGCAACGACAATTATTCGAAAAGAACGCCGCATCGCAGCAAGCCTTGGACGACGCGCAATTGTTATTTCGAACTCGATCCGAAGAATATCGGTCCGCAAGGTTCGCTCAAGAAATCGCCGAGTACGAACTGCAGCAAGCGCAAGCCGCGCTCGTGCGCACTCAGCCTCAAAACGATGCGAACGCCACGCAGTGGCAGTTTGATATCCAGTCACCCATTGATGGTGCCGTGCTAAGAATCTTGCAAGAGAGTTCGGCTGTGGTGACACCGGGCATGCCGCTGCTGGAGCTGGGCGATCCACAGGATTTGGAGATTGAAATTGATGTGCTGTCTTCGGATGCGGTGAAGATTGGGCCGGGAGATCGAGTGATCATTGAACATTGGGGCGGGCCGTATCCGCTGGAAGGCCGAGTTCGGTTGGTAGAGCCATCGGCGTTTACCAAGATTTCTGCGTTGGGTGTCGAAGAGCAACGCGTTTTTGTGATTGTCGATTTGGTCGAACCGATCGAACGCCGTAAGTCATTAGGTGATGGCTTTCGAATTGAAGGACGAATCGTCGTTTGGGAAAGTGAAGATGTGGTCAAAGTGCCGACCAGCGCGCTGTTTCGGGATGCCGAACAGAACTGGGCGGTCTTTCGAGTGGAAGAAGCGACCATTCGGCAAGTTCAGGTGGAAATTGGCCAATCCAACGGCTTGGAGGCTGAAGTCCTGAGCGGCCTGGAAGTGGGGGTTCAAGTGGTAATGCATCCCAGCGATCAAGTAGCGGAAGGCGTTAAGATTTCCGTGGAAGTAGGGAAATAGCGAGTCTGGCTGATTCGATTCCGAAACTCGATGTTAACACAATTCGAAACACCGAATTACCTTCGCAGAAAAATTGATAAAGATTCAAACTGCATTCAAGAAATTCGCGCAGATATCGCCTGTTCTTAACAATTACTTAACAATGGCCGGTTAGCCTTCTGGTTCACAGGATATTCACAACCCAAGCTATTTGGGTTTAACATCCGCTTGTTGCGGGCGAACCTAATGGAGGCCAACCAATGAAGACGGCACAAGTTCTTTTGTTCTGGGCGACGTCCCTGGTATTGATGACTGGCTGTGGCGGTGGGAGCGGCAGCGGCGATTCCGACGAAATCATCATTTCCGGCCGTATGAACAGTAGCGGCACTTACAGTTATTTCCAAGAACGCGTTCTTGGGAAGAATCTGGATTATTCAACCAACATTTCTGATCAAGCCAGTTCCAAGGCCGTGGTCGAATTTGTAGCAAGTACTCCGAATGCGATTGGTTATAGCGGTATGGGGGCGGCCACGGACGAAGTTCGCATGTTGCCCGTTTCTGATGGCGGCGATGCGGTCGAACCGACTCTGGAAAATGCCGTTGCCAACACTTATCCGTTGGCTCGTCCGTTGTACTTGTATACTTTGGGTGAACCGGAAGGCGCGCTCAAGCACTACATCGAATGGATCATGTCCGCCGAAGGTCAAAAAATTGTCTTGGAAGCGGGTTACATACCTCTGGCGGAAGATAAAATGGTTACACCAACCGGTTCGCCGGGGACCGATCTGGTAGAAATTCAAGTGGCGGGATCGGACACCATGTCCGAAGTGGCCGGACTGTGGTCGGAAGCATACAACAAGCTGCACAACAATGTGCGAATTTCGGTCAGCGGCGGCGGATCGGGGACGGGGATTGCCAGTCTGATTGACGGTTCGATTGGCATTGCCAATGCCAGTCGCGAGATGAAAGAAGAGGAACGGCAGCAGGCATCAGATTCTAACCAAGGCAAGCAGGTTATCGAATTCATTGTCGGGCAAGACGCGTTGGCAGTTTACGTCCACAAGGATAATCCGTTGCCCAGCATTAGTATTGCGGATCTGAAGGAAATCTATGGTGAAGACGGATCGATTACACGTTGGTCTCAAGTAGCCGGATGGCCGAAGGCAGAAGATGGCGAGTAGTAATGTGGCGGATGTGAGGCCGAACCGCAAAGGTTCGGCCTTTCAGTCGTTTCGACAGTTAGTCGATTCGGTGATAGATGCGTGCGAACCGATTGTCGAATGGATGATTCGGCTTTCTGGTTGGAGTGCGATTGTTTTTGTATTGGCGATCTTTGCGTTCGTCTTTGCACAAGCGTTTTTTGTGTTCGAAAATGATTCGATGATCCCTTCGTTGTGGACGAAGCTGGATTTCGTCGAATTCTTTACCAGCGTCAAATGGCGTCCCACGTCGGTGGTTCGCGAACAGTACGGCATTGTCGCATTGTTGGCTGGGACCGGCGCGGTCACAGTAACGTCCATGCTGATTGCCGTTCCGTTGGGGCTGGGCGCGGCCGTGTATGTTTCCGAATTCTGCCACGGCAAGACCAAAGAGACACTGAAGATCATCATCGAACTGTTGGCCGCCATTCCTTCCGTGGTATGGGGCTTTATCGGAGTGGCCGTTCTGGGCCCGTTGATCATTGATGTGACCGGTTCGCCCATCGGCGTGAATGTGCTGAATGCAAGTTTGATCCTGGCTTTGATGAGCGTGCCGGTGATTGTGTCTGTCGGCGAAGATTCCTTGAAGGCAGTTCCGGATTCTTATCGAGAAGCGGCGGAAGCGTTAGGTGCATCCAAATGGGAAGTCGTTTATCGAGTTCTCTTTCCGGCAGCAAAAAACGGTTTGTTGGCAGCGGTATTGTTAGGAGTGGGCCGAGCGATTGGGGAAACGATGGCCGTTCTCATGGCATCCGGTCACAAGGCCCAGATTCCTGGCGGTCTGTTAGATCCGGCCCGAACGCTAACCGCGACCATTGCTGCGGAAATGGGTGAAGCTCCACGAGGCGGTGATCACTACCGAGTCTTGTTCTTGATCGGTATCGTCCTGTTTGCGTTGACATTCTTGGTCAACCTGATTGCCGACGTTGTGGTCAAAGGGATCAAGGGGAAACAAAATGGCTGATGCAAATCGTTCCCAAGCTGGATGCTACGTGGTGCATTCGGCGGAAAAGGGAACCGCCGGTCCAAACTTTCAACGCTTTCCCACGATGGAAGAAGCGGTAAGCGCCGTCGCCGGACAAGGTTCGTTCAACGGTCACCAACAACCTTCCAACTTGACTAAGAGCAACAATTCGCTTGTGATTGCGCATCTTTCGAACGAACAGAGCGACGCCAGCCAGTGTCGACCTCGCCACCGTTTCTACGTCGACACGCACCTGCTCGGTTCGGGTGGCGATGGCACCGAGCGAGATCCGTGGCCCGATGTTCCAACTGCGGCAAAGCATATTCTAAGCATGGCGGGAGACGGAAAACTGAACCTGCGCCCTAACGAACAGATTGTGATTGAAAGCCGCAAAATGTTCACTGCCACTCGCTTAGAAAAAAAGAAGATGCGATCGCAACGCATCGCCAAGGGTGTCTTCTTTTGTATGACGTTGTCATTGGTCATTCCCGTGTTTGCGATTTTGGGATACCTGTTTGTACAAGCATGGCCCGCTCTGTCTTGGGATTTCGTCACGCTGAATCCCAAACGCATGGGAACCGAAGGCGGCATTTGGGCCCCGCTGGTCGGAACCTTTTTCCTCGTCTTGATGTCTCTGCTGATGGCGGCGCCCGTGGGCGTCATGGCTGGCGTCTATTTGAACGAATACGCCAAAGACAATTGGTTCAACCGCATCATCAATTTGGCCGTGGTCAATTTGGCAGGTGTGCCGAGTATTGTGCACGCGTTGTTCGGTTTGGGCGCATTTGTGCTGGCGGCCGGCATGGGCAAGTCCTTGTTGGCTGCTTCGTTAACCTTGTCCGTCATGACGCTGCCCGTGATCATCACCAGTACTCGCGAAGCGCTGGCCGCCGTGCCCAAGTCCTTTCGCGAAGCTTGTTGGAACATGGGTGCGACCAAATGGCAGACGATTCGAACCATCGTTTTGCCGAATTCCATCAGCGGTATTCTGACGGGCGTCATTCTGCAGGTGGCTCGAGCTGCCGGCGAGACGGCTCCGATTATCTTCACCGGTGCCGCAATTTTCTTGCCCGTGGAAGACAACGGTGTGGGCTATTGGCTGCCGTATACGCTTAAGAGCGAAGTGATGGCGTTGTCTATGCATCTGTATACGCTGCGTGAACAGATCAACAATGCTCCGCTGGCCATGCAGTATGGCACCGCAGTCGTGTTGATCGGTTTGGTGCTTTCGGTGAATAGCGTCTCGATTGCGTTACGAGTCTACCTCCGCAGTCGTAAGAAATGGTAGAAGGATCGAATGGTACCTCATATCGAATTCGACAATGTGACCGTCAAGTACGGTTCGCACGTGGCATTGGACCAGATTTCGCTGACCGTTCCGCCGAAGTCCATTATTGGGATCATCGGGCCGGCTAATTCGGGCAAGACCACGTTCTTGAAGTGCATTAATCGCACGATCGACTTTATTGATACGGCCAAGGTCGAAGGCAATGTCCGCGTGAGTGGCGATGACGTGCGATCCTTGCGCAATGTGTACGAACTTCGTCGACGCATTGGCATGGTGTTTCCATTGCCCGTGGGCCTGCCGTTATCTGTCTATGAAAACGTCGCCTACGCACCTCGCCGCTCCGGCATGCACAATCGCCACGACTTGGACCAGCTGGTAGAAAAATGCCTGCAACAAGCCATGTTGTGGGACGAAGTCAAAGACCGTTTGCATACGCTGGGAACCAAGCTTTCCGGTGGACAGCAGCAGCGTCTAACGTTGGCTCGAGCGTTATCGCATCGTCCCGAAATTCTTTGTCTGGACGAATTTTCCATCGCCATTGATCCCGTCACGACAATGAAAATTGAAGACGTGCTGTTGGAACTAAAAAATGAAATGACCATTGTCTTAGTGACCAACTTGGTTCAGCAAGCTCATCGCTTGGCTGATCAAACGGCCTTCTTCAATCAGTCCAAGCTGGTGGAAATTGGCGACACGGAAAAGATTTTTACCGAGCCCGAAAATAAGTTGACCTACGAATACGTAACGGGAGGATTCGGTTAATGGCGGACGCAGAAGCGGTCAGCAAGGCGGATGCGGCGACTCCGCCCAAATACAGCATCACGGCCAAAGATGTCAGTCTTTGGTACGGCGACTTTCAGGCGTTGAAGAACCTGACCATCAATATCCAGCAAGGCATTATCACCGGGCTGATTGGACCGTCAGGTTGCGGCAAGACCACGTTGCTGCGTAGCTTCAACCGGATTAATGAACGCTACGGCAACGTGACTACCAAGGGTGAAATCACCATATTGGGCAAGAATATCTATGACGAAGATGTGTCACTGTCCGAACTTCGTAAGTCGGTGGGCATGGTCTTCCAACGTCCGAATCCGTTGCCGATTTCCGTGTACGAAAATGTGTCGTTTGGTTTGCGAGTTCATTCGGACCGAGGTGAACTTTCGCGAGCGAAAAGAGACGAATTGGTGGAAGAGGCCCTGCGTGAAGTGCAACTGTGGGATGCCGTCAAAGACAACCTTCGCCAAAAGGCGACCGGTTTAACGTTGGAGCAGCAACAGAAACTTTGTATTGCTCGTTTGCTGCCCTTGAAGCCTCGAGTCATCCTGATGGACGAACCCTGTTCTGCGTTGGACGCGGAAGGTATTGAAAAGGTAGAGAACCTGATTTCCAGTTTGCGACAGAAATATACCGTCGTAATTGTCACGCACAATATGGCGCAAGCGCGACGAGCCACGGACGAGTGTATTTACATGTTGCTGGGCGAAATTATCGAACACGCGCCCACTTCTGATCTGTTTCTTAATCCGCAGAAAAAAGAAACCGAGATGTACATCGAAGGACGATACGGTTAGTTCGTCGAATCATCGTGGAAAGTGGTATCGACGCATCAAATAGGAATCGGAGTCATGAAAAAACAAGAACAAGAATGGGAAGGCCTTCGCCGTCGCGTCATTGAGATGGGAAACTTGGCTGAAGCCATGGTGGGCGTTGCAGTTGAAGCAATCACCAGTTCCGAAGTCGATTCGTTAATCAAGAAAGTACTGCAACAAGAGGAACAACTGGACAAGATGCAGTTGGCCGTGGACAAAGAAGCAATTCGCTTGCTGACGGTCTACAGTCCAGTGGCTGCAGACTTACGCTTCATTATGACGGTTTCGCGGATTACGGGTGAATTGGAACGCGTGGGTGATCACGCAACCAATTTGTGCGAAAGCATCCAGTTGATGACCGCCAAGACACACGTTACGCCCAGTGAAAACCTGCAGAAAATGGGTTCGCTGGTCAGTACCATGATGCATGACGCGTTGGACGCGTTCGCCAGAAATGACATGCTGGCCGCTCGATCCACCATTGCACAAGATGACATGATTGATGCCATCAACGATCAAGTATTGGAAGAACTACTCAGCGATCAATTGGTCAGAGAGGTTTTGTCCGGGACCAAGGACATTGCTGGTTCGTTGGCGCAGCTTCTGATTGCCCGTTCATTGGAGCGAATCGGTGACCAAGCAACCAACATTAGCGAAGAAGTTGTTTACATGGTCAAAGGGGATGACATTCGCCATCGGACGGACGAATCTTCTAACGGTTGATGGTGGAACATGACCGCTACGCGAATCCTGATCATTGAAGACGACCAATCGCTTTCCGACATCTTGGTCTATAACTTTCGTCAAGCCGGTTACGACGTCCTATGCGCTCGCGATGGAGCGGAAGGACTCGATTTGGCGCGCAAACGCAATCCAGAACTAATCTTGCTGGATCTGATGCTGCCCACCATGGACGGATTGGAAATCTGTAGACGCCTACGACAAGACTCTGTCACTCGAGACGTTATGGTGGTGATGCTGACGGCCAAAGCGGAAGAAGTGGATCAAGTGGTCGGTTTTGCCATTGGCGCCGATGACTACGTGACCAAACCGTTTAGCGTCAAAGTGTTGCTGGAACGAGTCAAAGCGCTGATTCGTAGAAGGTCGACCAATTCGACCAAAAGCGAAGTCATTGTCAATCAAGGCATCATGTTGGATCGAAGGCGCCATATTGCGATGGCCGGAGACGAACAGCTGGAGCTAACTCCCAACGAATTCAACTTGCTGGATACGCTCATTCGGCAACCTGGCCGCGCTTTTACTCGAGGCGATCTCATCGATTCGGCACTGGGCGACGATGCCATCGTCTTAGAGCGAACCATTGACGTGCATGTGCGAGCCCTTCGCAAGAAACTGGGCGGTTATGCCGAGTTGATCGAAACGGTGCGAGGCGTCGGGTATCGGTTCCGTGACAACCACTAACGCTGCGACGTGGTCCAGTTCTGGGAAGTCGTTCTCCGAAGCGGCCATTTTCCAGTTGC
>JAGQOZ010000167.1 GCA_020426955.1 Planctomycetales bacterium | reverse complement strand
CTTGAGGAAAGAATGCAACAGAATTTTGCATTTGCCGTTTCGCATTGTGTCAAAAACGCAGTGAATGTGTTGTCCAGGAGAACTATCTAGATGATTCGTCAATTCGTCCGTTTACTGCTGGCATTGGTGATGGTGTGGTGGTTTGCTGGTTCGCCACTTCAAGGTCAAGACGAACCTGCTCAAACGCAACCGGAAAGCGAACAAGCGGAAGATTTGACCGGAGACGTGGGCGAATCTTCCCCAGAAGCACTTGTCGAATATTCCGAAGCGGCCGATTTTCAAAACAACGCTGCATTTGATATTGCGGCCGAAGCTTGGACCAAATTCTTGGATAAGTTTGCGGATGATCCCAAAGCCGTGGAAGCTCGTTACAACCTGGGCGTCTGCCAATTGCAACTCAAGCAATACGAAGACGCCAGTAAGAATTTGGCTTTGGTGGTGGAATCCGGCCAAGAGTTTGCTCGGCGTGAAGACGCATTCTTGAACCTCGGTTGGGCCCACTACAATCAAGCGGCGGGCAATCCGGCCCAATATGAAAAGGCCAGCGTTGCGTTTCAGAAGCTATTGGAAGAATTTCCAGAAGGTGACTATCGAGACCAGGCGTTGTTTTTTCTGGGCGAATCACTGTACGTTCAAGGTAAACGGCCTGACGCAGCCAAGTATTACGAAGAGCTTCTGGCGAAGCACGAAAAAAGTGAATTTCGGTCCAATGCAATTTATGCGCTAGGTGCTACGTATGAAGAATTGGGTCGGTTTGCCGATGCGGGCAAGTTGTACGACGAATTCTTAGAAGCACATGCGGACAATCCGCTGGCTTCGGAAGTGCGATTGCGGCGAGCGGAAACGTTGTTGCAAACGGGCGATTTTTCGTCGGCGGAGGAGAACTTCGCTAAGCTTGCTTCGGACAAAGGTTATCCGATGGCCGATCACGCGCTCTATCGTCAAGCTTACGCGGTGGCTCGGCAAGAAAAATATGCGGCGGCGGGAACGCTGTTCGCCCAACTGCTTGATCGATTCCCAGATTCAAAATACGTAACCGAAGCGGCAATGGCGGCGGCCAGATCATTTTACCGAGCAGAAGATGGTGCCGCAGCGGAAAAGTGGTTTCGGGCCGTGATTGACGCTAAATCGCCGGAAATGCCCGAAGCGGCTCACTGGTTGGTTCGGCTGTGGTTAAAGCAAGGAAAGGTGGACCAAGCGCAAGCGTTGCTGGAGCGAACCGTGGCTTCGTCTCAGGATCATCCGTTCTACGTCAATCTTCTCCTTGATCAGGCGGATGCGCTGTACGAATCGGACGATACCAAGTCAGACGCTGTGCAAAAATACGCGGAGATCTACAAACAACTTCCAGAACATCCGCTAGCTCCGCAAGCGCTTTACAATGCTGCGTTTTGCGCGTTGGAAATGAAGTCGCCCAAGAATTCATTGGCATACGCGAACGAGTTTATTTCTAAATTTCCCGATCACCAATTAATTGCCGACGTCAAACAAGTCGCGGGCGAATCCGAGCTGCAGTTAGGCAACAGTGCATCGGCGGCCGAGATCTTTGACGACGTCGCCAGTACTCAAAAGAACGCCGGAAATGAATCGAGTCCCGTGCTGATTCGACAGGCTTGGGCGCTGTATTTGGAGAAGAAATTCGACCAAGTCGTGCAGCATTTGCAGCCCAAAATTGAATCGTTTGAAAATGCCGACCAGTCGGCCGAAGCAGCCTATCTGGTCGGTATGAGTTACTTTGGTGCGGGCGATGAAGACCAGGCGCAGAAGTTCTTGCAACAATCGCTAACGTTTTCCAAAACCTGGACGCAGGCAGATGAAGCTCAACTGAATCTATCGCGTGTGCTGCGGAAGAAGCAGAAAGTCAATGAAGCCATCGCTGTGGTTAAACAGATGTTGAAAGACTATCCGAAGTCAGCTGCCCGAGATCAAGGGCTGTTTCGACTGGCCGAATACGAATATGCGTTGGAACAGTACGCTGCATCAAACGAACATTATTCGGCTGTTTTGCAAGGGTTTCCGGAATCCAAGTTGGTTCCGTATTGTTTGTATGGTCGAGGCTGGTCGTTGCTTCGTTCGCAGAAATTTGGCGATGCCGCAGCCAGTTTTACTTCGCTGATAGAAAAATTTCCAAAACACCGTTTGGCGGATCAAGCACTTTATTCTCGAGCCATGTCACGACAGCAGGCCGGTGACTTTGAATCGGCTTTGGTAGATACACAGGCGTATCTTTCTGTCGAAGGCCGGACGGATCAGGAAAAGGCGGACGCACTGTATGTCAAAGGACTTTCCGAATTGGGTTTGAAGCAAACCGACCAAGCTATTACCACGCTCACATCGGTCCAGAAAATGCTGCCCGAATATGGCAGTGGCGACAAAGTCTTGTATGAATTGGCCTGGGCGCTGAAAGGTAAAAAACGCGAACAAGAGGCGTTGAATACGTTTGTAGAATTGGCGGCGAAATTTCCCAAAAGTGATTTGGCGGCCGAAGCGTTTTATCATCTGGGCGAAGCGGCCTACGATGCCAAGGATTACGCCAAAGCGGTCGAAGCATATGATCGAGCGAAAGATCGGATTGGAAACAATGCGGAATTGGGTGAAAAGATTTTCTACAAAATGGGCTGGGCAGGGTTTCAGGCGGAAGACTTCCCGACCGCTCGCGAAGCATTCACGCAACAAGCGACTCGGTATCCTGACCGAAGTTTGGCGAATGACGCCCAGTTCATGATTGGCGAATGTTACTTCAAAGAAGCGAAGTATGAAGAATCATTGGCGTCGTATTTGAAAGTCAAAGGCAAAACGGTCTCCAGCGAACAGATTGCCGTTCTCACTCTATTGCATGGCGGACAAGCGGCGTCGCAATTGAAAAAGTGGCAAGATTGTGTAGCGTGGATGACGTCCATTCGCAACGCCTACCCTAGTTCGCCTTACTTGCCTTTGGCAGATTATGAACAAGCTTGGGCATTGCAGAATTTGGGACAAGTGCAAGAGGCCATGCAGTTGTATGGTAAAACGGCTGATGCAACTCGAGGTGAAATCGGTGCCCGAGCTCGCTTTATGATGGGCGAAGTCTACTTCGCTCAAAAAGATTACGCCAATGCCATTCGCGAGTTTCAAAAAGTGATGTACGGATATGGTGCGGATCGCGCGGACGAGGCCGTAAAGAAATGGCAAGCCAAGTCCGGGTTCGAAGCAGGTCAATGTGCTGGCGTGATTGCGTCGCAGCAAAATAATAATGCGGAACGAGCGAAATACGTGGACGCTGCCAAGAAGTTCTTTGAATACGTGCGAACTCGTCATCCGGAATCGCAAGAAGCGACTGCCGCAGTGGAACAATTGAAAAAGTACGGCGCATAGACGAACCCGTATTCGCCGGGCCGTAGAGCCAGATCCTCTGGTTTCTGCGGCTCCTTTCCAGCGCGTTTTATTCAGTTGGACTTGCGTTCGCGAACCTGGGGCCTCAGAATTTGTCCCTTGCGGTTCAGGCAGTACGGCCAAGTCAGTTATTCTTGCAAGGCAATTCAGTTATGAAGAACGTAGGTATTGTTGGTTGGCGAGGCATGGTGGGTTCGGTTCTGATGGACCGCATGCAACAAGAAGGTGACTTTGGTCATATCAATTGCCAGTTTTTTTCTACGTCTCAAGCGGGACAGCCTGGACCGGACGTGGGCAAAGGTAGTTCCACCTTGTTGGACGCGACCGACATTTCAGCGTTGGCTCAGAATGACATCATAGTCACCTGCCAGGGAGGCGATTACACCAAGGCGGTACATGGCCAGCTACGTTCATCTGGCTGGAACGGCTATTGGGTGGATGCGGCGTCTTCACTGCGAATGAATGACGATGCCGTGATTGTCTTGGATCCAGTCAACCGACACGTTATTGATCAAGCGATTGATGCTGGCAAGAAAGATTTTGTCGGCGGAAATTGTACGGTCAGTCTCATGTTGATGGGATTGGTGGGACTGTTCCGAAACAATTGGGTTGAATGGGTCAGCAGCATGACCTATCAGTCTGCTTCGGGTGCGGGTGCCCAAAACATGCTTGAGCTGGTGCATCAGATGGGCGAATTGGCAACTTGCCAACACGCTGGGCAAACGGCTTTGGAACTGGAAAAGTTGGTTACTTCAAAGCAAGCCGACGCCGATTTTCCCTGCGATCAATTTGGAGTTCCCTTGGCCGGCAGCTTGATTCCCTGGATTGATCGACTGATGGACAACGGTCAGACTCGAGAAGAATGGAAGGGCGAAAACGAAACCAACAAGATTTTGCAGACCAAAACGTTTATCCCTATCGATGGACAGTGTGTTCGAGTGGGCGCGATGCGTTGTCATAGTCAAGCGCTCACGATCAAATTGACGCAAGATCTGCCACTGACCGAAATTGAAACTGCGATTGCCGAAGCTAACCAGTGGGTGACAGTCGTGCCCAACGACAAGCCTCAAACGATTCAGCAGTTAACACCTGCCGCCGTTTCCGGAACGATGAAAATTCCGGTTGGCCGAATTCGCAAAATGACACTCGGGCCGCAGTATCTGACTTGCTTCACGGTGGGCGATCAATTGCTGTGGGGTGCGGCAGAACCCGTTCGCCGCATGTTACTGATTTTGTTGGGGAAACTGTAGCGTTTCTCGCCGTCGCAACCGAGGATTGCGTCGAGAATTTGCATGGGAAACCAAGACCGATTAGCCAGCCGGTTGCCAGGCTACGTTATCGCGGCGGGAACGCAAGTTGTCTTGAATTGCCAGCAACCGGTGATTGGAGCGGGCAATTCACGATTCAAGAAGTCCGGGTCCGTGGGCGTGGTCATGGTAGCTCCCGAGCGAACCGATGGACTGTACGAAGTGCAGTTTGTCGATGGGAGTCGAGTTTACGCGAACTTTGACCAGTTAACTTTGCGGCGGCAAGAAATTGATTCTCTGCTGGTGCCGGCACAAAAAGACTGGTGGCAATATGTCATTTTGAAGTGCGTTGTTGGTTCCAAAGCCTACGGACTTTTCAGCGAACAGTCGGACGACGACATTCGAGGAATCTTTTTGCCTTCGGCGGAAGATCATTGGTCGCTGTGCGGCGTGCCTCCGCAATTAGAGCATCAATCCGGCGAACATGATGAAGTTATTTGGGAACTGGAAAAGTTTCTTCGTCTGGCGCTTAAGGCAAATCCAAATGTGCTGGAAGTGCTTTGGACGCCCATCGTGTTGCAGGCCACGCCGATGGGTGAACAGCTCCGTGCGCTACGCCGTAGTTTTCTTTCCAAGCATATTTACAAGACGTATTCCGGTTATGTGCTGAGTCAATTCCGCCGCATGAAGAATCAGGTGGCAAGTTCCGGAACATTCAAACAGAAGCACGCGATGCATTTGATTCGTCTGCTTCGATCGGGCATGCATGCGTTGCAGGAACAAGAAATCTTGATTGATGTTGGTCCGTTTCGAAACGAACTGCTGGCTATTCGAAATGGTCAATGGTCGTTCGAACAGATCATGGGATTGGCGTTGGAATTGGAAAGCCGGTTCCAGCGTTGTTTCGAACAAACATTACTGCCCGAACAGCCCGATTTTGCTGCCGTCGACCAGTTCTTGATTCAGGCACGAAGAAGCCGAGTTACCGCATGACTGACGCTCGCCAACTTGATCTGCCGCTCTGGAAAGACTATGTCAAAAGCTTGACCGTGGAGCCGTTGTTTGTCACTGTCAGTGGTGCCCATCTTTACGGATTTCCATCGCCTGACAGCGACGTTGATTTGCGAGCTTGTCATCAATTGCCGCTGGACCAAATTGTGGGACTCTCATTGCCCAATCAAACATTTGAGCATTCGAGTGTTTACGCCAACCTTGAAGTAGATATTGTGTCCCATGATATCGGCAAATATTTTGGCTTGCTGGTCAAGAACAATGGCTACGTGCTAGAGCAGATCTTTTCGCCATTCGTCGTGACCGGAAAGGATTTCTTGGATCAACTGCGGCCCATAGCACGCCGCTGTATCACTCGTTTTCATTACTATCACTATCGAGGTTTCTACCAAACACAACGCAAGTTGATCGATAAGCAGGCTGCCAAAACAGCTAAGGCGATTCTGTATGCGTATCGAGTGCTGTTAACGGGCATCCATTTGCTGCGAACCGGCGAAGTGGAGGCGAATCTGCTGCGTCTGGCCGACGAATATGGTAACCGCGAAGTTCACGAATTGATCTTGCAGAAGACGTCCGAGAAAATTTCGCCCGCCGAATTGAACTGGGAGTTGCATTCGCAGCAACTCGACTCGCTCGAATCAACGCTTGACGCTGCCTTCCAAGGTTCGCAACTGTCCGAACAAAGAGACTTACAAGAAGTGAATCGATTTCTAGTCGATCTGCGCTTGGCGTAGTTTCCGTTGAAGTGGCGGGCCCATGCCATCTACGGTGGAACGGCGCGTACCGCATGCCATGTTTTTCCATCGCAGGAGTGGTTTTCACAAAGGCGAGTGAGTATCGGAATTAGGTCCGCGACGCGTTGTTTGCGGCGCCGCTTCCCTTTGCGGCAGTTCGTTTTCGCGCAATCGATTCGATGCTGTGAATCCAATGTGAATGGTTCTTGAAGAATTTCACTTCAATTTCAGTGATTCTTCATGAGATCTTCATGCGTGCGTCTTTCAATGCGAACAGCCGTTTTTATCTTCGACGTTTGGCCAGTTGATTCGATACTACGCCTGATTACGTGGGAGTCATCTTGCCATGGCATCGACACAGACAAGCCGTACCTCCGATTCGCCGGTATCGGCCATATCTCAACAACATTGGATCATCGGACCTCGTGAAGACCTGGTCTTGTTTCTGGGGTCGCCCTTGTTATTAGTCGTCGCGTTTTGGTTCGCCCAGCGATTTTGGTCACTGACAGCGCTCAGCGGCTTTGCGACAGTCTTGGCCATGGGGCACTATTTGCCGGGATTTATTCGCGCGTACGGCGATCCTGCTCTGTTCCGGCGGTTTCCGCTGCGAATTGTCTTGGCACCGATCTTCTTGATTTCGCTTACCACGTTTCTTGCGAACAAAGAATCGCAAACACTGTTGTTGGTTGTTGTGGCCTGGGGAGCCTGGCATTGGTTAATGCAGATCTACGGTTTCGCTCGAATCTACGACGCCAAAGCAAAGCATTTTGACAATCTGTCCGCACGTTTGGACTACGCTTTTTGCATCTTGTGGTTTGGTGTCATTTATTGGCAGACGGATGGAGCATCGGCAGTATTGATGCGGTACTATCGAGCCGGCGGTTGGCTGTCTCCACAGTTCGCTGTTTTTGTGATTTGGGCCTGGGCAGCGCTGACTTGTCTCGTGTCGGTTGCGTATGTGGCCAATCTTGTGCGTTGTTGGCAAGCGGGGCAGGCACCAAGCGTGCTGAAGCTGACTTTGATGGCGGTTTCCTTGTTGTTCTATCTATATGCGTTTGGCTACGCGGACAACAAGATTTTGGCTTACGCGCTATTTGAAGGTTTTCACGATATCCAGTATTTGGCAATTGTCTGGGTGTTCAATCGCCGCCGAGCACAAGCGGCAGATTCCGGAGCGTTCACTCGGTTTTTGTTTCAACAACGAACGGCATTGGTGGTCTTGTATGTATTCTTGTGTTTGGGATTCGGCAGCTACGACTACATTGCGCGTTCTATTCAAGAAGAACAGATATCGCGAATCGCCTTAGGCGTCATCACAGGTTTGGCGTTGGTCCACTTCTATTTCGACGGATTCATATGGCGCATGCGTGAACCTGAAACTCGCTCGACACTGGGCGTCGAACAAGGCTCGGTCGCTTTACTACGTCGCAGATTGACGCCGGGCATTCGGCATGCGTTGCTGTGGACGATCTTGCTTGTGCCGCTGTCGATTCTCGGGTGGACAGAGGTTTCGGCGAATTCGATGAGTGAAGCGGAAGCGTGCCAAGCGGTGTTGGAAGTACGTCCCCAAAGTCATAAGGCTCATTTCTTGTTAAGCACGTTGTTGCCGGATTCGGGGCAGGACGCATTGGCGCTGGAACACGCTCGAGCTGCGCTCCAACTTCGTTCGGACTATGACCTTTACGAAACGAGATTTGCGGATTTGATGCTGGTTCGTGCGGATCTTTCGCCGGACGATCTGGATCTGGTGATCGACTGCTACGCCAAAGCGGCCAAGACGCAACGACATGAGTTTGGCGTGTATTCGAATTGGGCATTAGCGCTGGCAAGACGAGGTCACTTTGAAGAGGCGGCATTCCGCTATTCTCAAGCGTTACAAATCGATTCGACTAACGCCGAACTGCATTTCAATCGAGCTCGTTGTTTGATGCAAATGGGTAACTTTCTTGAATCGCGACAGGCATTGTTGGACGCCGTTGCGAACGATCCGGATCATGGGCAAGCTTACCTGCTGTTGGCCTCGCTTTACGGCATGCAAGGTCAATTCGCAGATGCGCTACAAGCATTCCAGAGGGCATTACAGATCACTCCGGATTCATTGGCAACACTCGCCAGTTTTGCCGAAGCCCTGTTGACGGTCCCCAACGAGCAATTGCGAGATTTATCAAAGTGCCAGGAACTATTGGAACAAGCTTCTCGGATCGCGTCGGCAACGGACGAGAAAAACAGAGTTGCAATGTTGTGCCGTCAATTGTCGCAAGCATTGAGAAAGAAAAACGATCTAGCAAACTCGGAACGGTTTGCCGAGATTGCTGACGGACTCAGCGAGTAAGACAAATAGGCCGCGGTTCCTTTGTTCTGTCCGGGCGGTGGTAAGGCGAGAGCGTCGACCTGGTCTGCCTATTCAACGTCCAAATTTCTTGGCGCGTAGTCTGGTTTTCGATGCCGACCAAATCAGCCTCACGAAGTAGGTTGTTTCTAAAAAGTCGGTTATGATGAAAGGTTGGCGGAGATGTTCTGAGTGCCCGCAGGCGTTCAGTGGACCATCGACTTTTTAAGGCGAACGCAGGATTGCGTTTCTTGAGGTAAAGATTCATGTGCATGCGGCGACGAAATCATTCTTTCCAAAGTGAACCACTCGAACAACGCGTTTTGCTGGCAGGCGACTTGGTGGCCCATTGGTCTGCCGTGGATTTGACGGAATCCAATGAACAAGTTGTCCAGCAGTGGACGGATCGAATTAGCCAAATCTCCGCCGAATTGCATGCGGGAGAACCGGTATTGGCCAACGGCGCGGTCGGAGGGCGCGCGGCGGTGCGGTTTGACAATGCGAATGGAGCGGATTCGTTGCGAGTGGCTTCGCAGGATAGCCCGATGAGTATGGCGAATGATTTTTCATTCGTGGTGGTGTTTGCCACTTCGGCCAGTGATTTTCGAAGCGGCACCAATTGGTTTGACGCCACCGGCTTGGTCGATGCAGACCGACTCGGTTTTGCTGACGATTGGGGATTGACCATCAATTCGCAAGGTCAATTGATGACCGGCATGGGCGAAGCTTTGTTTGCCCCCATTGCCAACGTGTCATCTTCTGCCACGGGACTGAATGACGGGCAGGTGCGCGTAGCCGTGGTGACTCGCAGTGGCAGTTCGCTTAGCCTGTACGTGGATGATCAGCCGGCCAACACCATCAACAATGCCAGTGTGGATCCTCGCGACAGCACGGTGGAAATATCAATCGGCGATGTCTTGTCTGGTGGCGGTGGATTCACCGGAGATATCGCGGAAATTCGCTTCTATGACGGTCAGTTGTCCAACGCCGAAGTCAGTTCGTTGTATTCGGATCTGTTGGCGTACTACAACAATCAAGCTCCAACCGCCAACACTGATTCGTACGCAATGGTCGAAGATGGTCCGCCGTTGCTGGTTGCTGGCACGCAGGGTGTCTTGGTCAATGACACCGATCCCGATAATGATCTGTTGGTGGCGAATCTCGTTACGCCGACCAGTCATGGCACCGTGACGTTGTCGGCCGACGGGGGCTTTCAGTACGTGCCAGATGCGGATTATTCAGGCACAGATAGTTTCACGTATGAGGTGAGCGACGGCGGATTCACAATCGGTCCGGTGACGGTGAATTTGACGGTGACTGCCGTAAACGACGCGCCGGTCGGCAATTCGGATCAGTACTTTGGTGTTTTGGGCGAAGTGATCGAAATTGCGGTCCCGGGTGTGTTGGGGAATGACGTGGATGTTGATTCGGCGAATCTATCGGTTCAGCTGGTAACATCGGTTTCGAACGGCGCTTTGACGTTAAACGCAAACGGTTCATTTCGCTATGTTCCCGAAGTGGACTTCGTAGGAACGGATGTGTTTACCTATCGAACCTCCGACGGTACCACGCAGTCGGAGGTGGTGGAGGTGTCGCTGTTTGTCGGTTCGTCGCCGGTTCGCATCAGCGAAATCATGGCCGCGAATGTCGATACGTTGGAGACTCGAGTCCGTGCGTCGGCGAATTCCAGTTTCCGCGGCGTTCGAGAAGCGCCCGATTGGATTGAACTTCA
>JAGQOZ010000166.1 GCA_020426955.1 Planctomycetales bacterium | reverse complement strand
TGCAAATCACACGGTATCGAAGCCGAAGGCGAAGTGCTCGAAGGTGTTTCGTCGCAGCTAACGCTGTTGGCCGCCCAACGCATCGGCGCGGATTTGATCGTTCGAGCCACCAAGGGGCCGGGAAGTCGTCAAACCGGCAACTTGGGAACTTCCTCTCAGAAACTCATCCAACGACTCCCCTGCGCTATGTGGCTAGCGGATGAGGACCACGAGCCCGAGTGCAGGATAATTGTCGCCTCCGTCGATGCCTCGCCCGGCGACGAAGCGCACCAACGTTTGAACCAGCGTATTATGCAAGTTGCCATCGATTTGGCGGCGCGCGAGCGGGCCAAGCTGTTAGTCTGCTACGTGTGGAGTCTCTACGGTGCCGAAATGTTACGGCATCGCCTGCCCACCAGCGAATTTGAGAATCTGCTCGAATTCAATCGCCAACAACATCGAGAGAGTTTCGAAGCGCTGTTGTCCGCGCACGACTTGCACGCCGGTGGCCCCGCCGCGCGCATGCTCGAAGGCGAACCCAGCGAGGCCATCCCCGAACTGTGCAAGCAAGAACAGGCCGACTTGCTGATCTGCGGTACCGTAGCCAGACAGGGCATTCCCGGCCTACTGCTTGGCAACACCGCCGAACGCATCGTCAACCGTGTCGACTGCTCCATCCTAGCCGTTACGCCAATGGCCTAGCGACAAGTAATGTGGCTCGACGCTCCGCGTCGTGGGCGCGCGTAGCATCAGCAAGTTTGGCTGGCAGCACACTGGCCTGTTCCACCGCGATGCGCGGCCGCGCAGGCGATGTAAAATCCGAAAAGATCGGACGGTACCGCTGCTAGTGACAAGCGTACTCACGCATGAAGTCGTACATTAAACCAGTCCATTTACCTACGGGAGCAAAAAAACTGATGGCATCCACCCTCTCACACGCTACTGAAAACCATTTTTCAAGCCTGGATGAAGTCGTTGATCGCCTTGAGCAATTACATCGCGACGGCTATCGCAGCTTAGGCAAATGGAACTTGGCACAAACCTGTGAACACTTGAGCGACTGGATGGGCTATATGATCGATGGCTATCCCCGGGCACCGCTACCCATCAGCGTGATGCTGTGGGCCATGCGCGTGACGATAGGCAAATCGATGTTGCGCAAAATCCTCACAACAGGCAAAATGACTGCGGGTGGGCCTACGATGCCGCAGACGGTACATGCGGCTGATGAGCTGGACGACGAAACCAGTCTGCAACGGTTTAGGGATATGGTAAAACGTTTCCAATCGCACACAGGTGCTTACTGCGACTCTCCTTTGTTCGGCTCATTTTCGGCAGAGCAGGGCCGCGCCTTACAGTTAGTCCACTGTACGCACCATTTGAATTTCTTAGAGATAAAAGAGCAACAGAGTTAGTTTGCAGACCAACGCTCGGATAGATTCTTCCGTCCCATCCATTCCCGTTTTCCGTCACATTGATTTCGTCCTCGATTCGCATCCCTTCCCACTTCCATTCGCATTACTTTCCATTCACATTATCTCTTCGGGCCAACGGCCCAGCCGATTGCCTAGCCCCGGCTGGAGGCCGGGGTAACGGAGCTACATGATCGAGAAGTAATTCTCGCAGGCGAAATCGACGTAATCATTGCACAGATCGAGCGGCTCGTCGTGATACAAGCAATAATTGCGAACCTGCAACAGCAAATCTCGCGGATGGCAATTGCGGAACGGACGCCCCGTCGGCTTGTAGTGCGTGTTGATGAGATAGTCGATGACGTCGGGCTTGTAGGGTAGCCCCGAGCGTGGGCACATGATCTCGAACAATTTGCGGAATGCCGCTTCGCTCGGATTTTCTACTTCGATCTTGTAGGGAATGCGTCGCAGGAACGCGTCGTCGACTAGGTCTTTGGGTTGCAAGTTCGTGGAGAAGATCACCAGTTGGTCAAATGGCACCTGAGTTTTCTTACCACTGCTGAGATTGAGATAGTCAAAACGTTTTTCGAGTGGCACGATCCAGCGATTGAGCAACTCATCGGTGCTGATGCGTTGGCGGCCAAAGTCGTCGATCACCAACGTGCCGCAGTTGCTTTTCATTTGCACCGGAGCTTCATTGACATTGGTGCTGGTATTCAAACGGAGTTCTAATTGCTCCATGGTCAATTCGCCACCGACGATGATAGTGGGACGTCGAATGTACGCCCAACGTCGATCGTACTTGACGTCGGCCAAAAGACCGTTGCTTTCGCCGAAAGGAACTTCGGTGTGGTGATTCGGATCGAACACACGTACGATTTCGCCTTCGATTCCCAAAGCGCGAGGAATCCAGATGTTATCTCCAAAACACTTGGTCACTCGTTCCGCGATACTCGTTTTCCCGTTTCCTGGGTAGCCGAACAAGAACATACCTCGACCCGAATTGATGGCCGGTCCCAGGCGAGTCAGCATCTTGGGATTGATCAACAAATCTGAAAACGCCACCTTCAAGTCAGCCAGCGTTGGATGTTTGCCTTGGATGGACTGCGCTTTGACTGACTTGATGTAATCCTTCAATGTAATGGGGGCCGATCCATAATAGCTGCAGTCATTGCTGTAGCGTCGAGCGCGTTCGCGACCGTTTTCTGTCAGTTGGTATTGGTAGTCGTTTACTTCGGCCGCATCGCGATAGACCACCAACTGTTCGAATTTGAGCTGTCGAAGTGTCTTGTCAATCAGACTGAAAGGCAATCGCAACTGATCGGCAATTTGTCGGCCTTGCGCATCACCTCGCGCCAGCAAATATTTCAGCATCAGCTCTTCAACTTGCGTATCCGACAACCCGGCTTCTCGGTAAGACTTGGGTTCCGGCGGCACAAATTCGCCACTGGACGTGTGGCCTTCCGCGCCAACAGAAGGAGTGCCCAGTGCGTCAGCATCGTCGCTTGGATCATCGTGCGATGCCGTTGCTTCAAGTGGTTCGTCTTCCGACGCGTCTCCAGATGCAATGCGGTTGATTCGATCCAGAAGACCTTCCAAACGGTCTTCTCCAGCCTTTGATTGAGGGAACGAACTCACGTCTTAGGTCTCGCAGATATTTCGGTTGTGTTACGGGGGTCTGCGAGAAAATAGGTCGAGAATATCCTACGGTCAAATCGGCTGGGGCCAGTTGGCCGAACGGGTCCTACGGCAGCATTCGCTATGATCGATTTCTTCGAACCAACATTGTTCAGCGAAGAAACAGCAAAACGTAGGCCGTTGCCAACGCCAAGTGTAATAGCGCGAACGGAGCGGCGATTTTAACGAATTTACCAAAGCTCATTTCAAGTTCGTTTTTGTGGATAATCGTGACGGCGACAAGCGTGGACGCGGAACCAATCGGAGTGATATTACCGCCCAGGTTGGCGCCGAAGATTACCGACCACCACAGCGCAGACGAATCAGGCGTGCCTAAACTGCTTAAGATTTTGGCCAGCATTGCTGCCAACGGAATGTTGTCGGTGACCGAGCTAAAGCCAGCTGCCGAAATCAAGACGGCTGCCGTACCACCGATATCTCCCCAATCGATGATTTGTGCAACGCCCACTCCGATCAAATCCAAGACCTTGGCGTGTTCCATAACATTAATCACGACAAACAGTGCCATAAAGAAACCTAACAGGTCCCAGTCAACTGCTTTATAGAATTGATCCACGTCGGACTTGTATCTCCACAACATCACTGCGGCGAACGCCAATGCGACAAACCCCATTTCCAAATCACTGATCAGTGGCAGCACCGATGTTGTGGCAATAACAGCAATGAACAAGCCTAACATGATGGCGCCAAAGCGAAAAAACATCACACTTTGAATACCATCGTTTTCATCAAACCCGTCAACCAGTTGCAACGCTTCTTGTTTCTCCGCTTCCGTGCTCAGTCGCCGCACTTTGAACACCCAAGCACCCATTGCCAATGTCGCTGCGGTGGCAACCACCACGTACGGTGCTGCTCGCAAGAAAAACGTTACAAAGCTGATGTTGGCTGCCGTTCCAACGATGATGTTCGGTACGGAACTGATCAGCGTCAACAGGCCTCCGACGTTGGTAAGCAACCCTTCGACCAACAAGAATCCCAACAGCAATTCCTTTCGCGCTAACCGACTCAGCGAAACCGCTGTTAACGAACCGACAATGATCATAGCCGTCACATTGTTCAGGACGGCCGAAAAAACGACGGTCATGATGCCGTACGCAATCAACAGCAGCAGCGGATCCCCTTTGGATAATTTGGTCACTCGAATGGCAATCCACGTGAACAGGCCCGACCGGCTAGTAATGTCCACAAACAAGCTGGAGCCTAAAATGATGGCAATCACGCCCCAGTCGATGGCCGGGATGTAGACGGGCATGGAAATCTCATGGCCATCCACATGCAACGCATGCTGCTCTTGATGTTTTTCGTGCGTAGATTCCGATAGTCCTGTATCTGAATCCGATTTATCGGATATCGATTCCACATCCACATGCACGTGGTCGCCATCTGGTTCCACATAGTCACCTTCCACCTCTTCCAAGTTGGCCGGTTGATAGCTTCCTACCACGACATGCCCAAAGGGAAGAATGTGAAATGCGGCTCCTAACAAGAGGCAAATAACTGCGAACGAACCGGCAATCACAGACTTCTTGGCGTGAATCTTTTCTTCTAGCGCCAAACAGCTGATCAGTCCGACCAACAGCAACGAAAACAGCAACGTGACTCCCAGCGAGACTTCGGTGGTGTTTGCCAACAACAACATCAATCGACTCCATTCCCTACCAAGCGAATTCGCACGCCAAGGTTCATGGCCCAGTAACTACAGCAGCAACAGCGGTGTGTTTCGCAATTCTACGGATAACGGGTACGCCACTCCATGCATGGCCAACTGATCTTGATCTTTTGTGTTTAGTACCAACAGGTCGATTTGATGTTGGTCTAACAGTTTTCGATAGTCGCGTAGTCGATGTCCCAATGTGACAATTTCGTGGACCTGCATCTTGAATCCGCAGTCTGCCAGGCCCTTTCGACACGAATCCACATAATCATGAGGCTCCTTCAGCAATTGTTCTAAGATGCGAGCCTTGGCGACATCGGTTTCGATGTCGGGGATTTTGGAAATGGTCTGAATGTAGCGTTCGAACGTGGTTTCATCTTCCACGTGCGAAAGCCACAATTCGCCGTCGGGCGGTGTCAGCGAAGCAGCGATGCTGACCAACCGATTTTGGCCGGCCATGTGATCCGTAATTGCCATCACTCGTTTTACTGTTCGTAGTTCCGGCGAATCGTCTCGATGCGGACTGGGCAACACCATAATTGGGACGTCCGTGGCCTGCGTCATCACATCTAGATGCACGCCCAAACTGTATGGATGTTCGGTTGCCGGAGTCAGAAGATTTCGAAAGGTGAAAATGAAATCCGGCGCCAATCGCTTGATTTCGCCCAGGAATCCATCCACCGAAGGCAATAACCCTCGATCCAGACAGCTCCATTTCGTCGAATTCGTTCCCAAATTTGGAAACGCCTGCCGCACTTTCTCGCCGTATTCGGCCGCATCGGGATCATACAAGTCGGTGACTAATAGCACCGAATTGACCTGCATCCGTTCGAATTGAAAGGGAGTCTTATCGGCTGCCTTGAACACGCTTTCAAATTGATCAATCCTACTCATTCCGGCATCCTTTCTGTTCTTGATGGTTTGCAAGATAACGGACTGCGGGCGTGATTGCGAGTCCGTTTGGCAGGAATTCTGTTCGATCCAGAATTAGCATAGTGAACACAAATATACGTTCCACCTACTGTCAGGTCTATTTTTTATTCTTGTCAGCTATCATCATCTTCCAAAACGAACGGATGGAATGCAAATGGTCCACATGATCCGGAGCGGAATTGCCGGCGAAGCCCAACACCAACAAATTGCCGGCACGAACTTCACTTAATTGTTGTGTCTGCATCGGTCCCCATTTCAAAACGGCCATTCGATTAAAGCTCAATTCCGAAACCAAGTAGTCGGCCGTTTCGGTCGTACTGGCAAACGTCCCCGGAAAAATTTCAGAATGCGTAATCAACATCTGCTTCTGACGCGCGGCGGCCAGTCGGGCCCAGTCCAAAAAAACTTGAAGGCCGTCCGTAACTAATTCCGACTCCACCGGGCCAGGTTTTCCGGTGGTATAATCGGTGTGCAGTCCGTCCAGCAAGATCACCGAATGAACGTTGGCGTGATTCGCTGGACGCTTCAAGATTTCACGGATCGCCCCATATCCAGCACTCCACGCTGACAGATGCAATTCGCTAATTTGCTTGCCCGATTCTGTTTCCACTTCGCGTTGCCATTCTTCCAACCGACGAGGATTCTCCAGAAATGGCCGAGCGTACCGACTGGAACCGCCGCCCAAGTTGACACTCAACACTGCCACGTCGTTGTCACTGGCCGCCAGCTCACCGATCCAATCGGCGCCATGAAAATGAATAAACAAACAAACTTTATCTTTGTTTGCCAACGCAGCTGGGATGAACAGCGAACCGCCAGAAAGTTTTATTCGCTGGCCTGCCGCCACCTGTTTTTCCAAGCGAAGGTGGGCTCGAGTGTTTTCGACCATGGGCGAAGGATATTGCGACATCTGGGCAGCTGCCGTCGATGCCAAGAGTGCTCCTAGCCACACAATCTTCTTGCTGATTCTCATTCGAATGCTCCCGTCACGGAAAGGTAGTGCCGTCAGACGGAACGACAGATCTGGTCGCCACGCCATCGTGATAGCCTTCGCGAAGAATGAAACGAATCATCAGGATAACGAGATTCCCGTTCAAGGGCCACGCGGTAGTGAACGCATGTTAATTCGGCTAGTCGGGCGAGCTACTCGGCGATTGTCGCCCCGTTTGTCGACAGACTGCTTTCCGAATCATCCACGGATGCCACAATTCGCTGCATGGCTTGACCGGAAAGCTTTCGAAAGCGAGCTTGTTGTCGTCGAGCGTAGGGGTAGCCGAGTTTGACCAACCACATGTTTGGCTTCGAAAAAGCCGTAATGGAATACCAGACTTCGTTCGAATCCAAGTTCCATGCCACTTGAAATCGTTCTTCACCCGCTTCGACATGTCCGGGCAGCGTGCCATTTCCAAACGCGAATCTTCGCCAAAGCTGATTTTGTTCGTCACGGAATTCGTCGTTCAAGATGTAAACAATGCGACACGGACTGACGGACCAGCAAGCTGGCGTTCGAAACAGCAAACCCACCACTTGACCAACCTGCACCGGCGGCGGATCGACAACTTCCGCCATGGAAGCAGGAATCATTTTCCACGACTTCAAAGCGTTGGTGGCAAGCTGAAATGTTTTCTGGCCGTGCCCCAATAAGACTTGATGGCGATCATGGTCAAAACCGTGCGGCAAGGATTCTCGTCGAGTAGCACCGATATGGTCATACGTGAAACTCGTGTCGTGAATACGGTTCAGGAATTCAGAAATCTGGCCGGCAGTTGGTCGAAATAGCGTCAACAAAGTGGAATCCTCGTGCACGTCGTCAGTTCAATCATTTGCCACCAGCTGAAACCGGAGCTTTCGTCAAGCTGCGGTCATTTCCAGGCCTGTACGTTCTTTGAACCGTCGTGCGACGAACGCGATAACTGGTTTCGTTGGACGTTCGGACCAGCGGCGACAAAAGGCCGCTATTCGAAGTCTGGCAAAAGGTCGGCGCGACCAGGATAATCGATTCTGCGTTACAGATCTTTCAGTGCGGCAGCAATTTCCAGGACCGCCTTCTTGCCGTCGGCATACAGCATTAGCGTGTTTTCTGCGGCGAACAGCGGATTCGGAATTCCGGCAAAACCTGGGCTGAGACTTCGTTTGATGACAATCACGGTTCGCGCCTTATCGACATCAATGATCGGCATGCCAGCAATGGGGCTATTGGGATCAGTCTTGGCTACCGGATTCACCACGTCGTTGGCTCCGATGACAATTGCCACGTCTACCGTTCCCATGGTTGGATTGATCTGATCCATTTCAATCAACTTATCGTACGAAACATCGGCTTCCGCCAGCAAGACGTTCATATGTCCTGGCATACGACCTGCCACCGGATGAATGGCATATTCTACAGTGATGCCTTTCGCTTCCAGTAGATTAGCCATGTCGCGAACCGCGTGTTGCGCCTGAGCCACCGCCATGCCGTAACCGGGGACAACGACGACACGTTGCGCAACGTCCAGAATCATGGCGACATCGTCAGCCGAAGTGCTGCGAACCGTTGCGTATACTTCGTCCGCATCCATGGTGGAACTGGATGCATCCATCACGCCGAACAACACGTTCGTCAAAGATCGATTCATCGCCTTACACATGATCTGAGTCAAAATTACGCCCGACGCACCCACTAGCGAACCGGTGATAATCAACACGGGTTTGTCAATCACAAAGCCGGTGGCGGCGGCGGCCAAACCTGAATAAGAATTCAAAAGCGCGATAACCACGGGCATATCCGCTCCGCCAATCGGATTGACCAACAAGTAACCAAGTGCCGTAGAAACCAAGATAATGGGAATGAAAACCCAATACTGGCCGCCAATCACCATCCACAGCGTAAGGCCTACCAGGACAGCGGCCAGCACGCCATTGACAATCTGCTGGCCGGGGATGCGCAGCGGTTTATCAAGCCATGAAATACCTTGCAGTTTGCCGAACGCCACGATGCTGCCCCAGAACGTGACGGTACCGATGATCCCGGACAGAGCCGTTGCCAGCAAAACATCCGATGACGCACCGGCGTCCATATGGAACAATTCTGCGCCGGCGACCAAAGTGGACGCTAGGCCACCAAAGCCGTTGAATAGCGCAACCAGCTGTGGCATTTGGGTCATTTGAATTCGTGCAGCCAGTATGGCACCAACAAGCGTGCCTATCGCCAAACCGACGATAATCAATCCATAGCTTTGAACATTGGTCAGCGTTACAAGTATGGCCAACAACATGCCACAGCCACCCAATAAGTTTCCTTGCACGGCGGTACGAGGATGTGTCATGCGCTTGAGTCCTAGAATGAATAGGACAGCGGCAACCAAATAGATCAAGTTACTGATGGAGCTTCCCACGGTATGCTCGACTCTTGCGTTTTTGCGTTTGGGTAAGGTGTGGCAATGACGGTGCTAACCAACTACTTCTTCTTGAACATGGCCAGCATGCGATGCGTGACCAAAAAGCCGCCGACAACATTCAGTGTGGCCATGATGACCGCCAGCATGCCCAAGAATGCCGCCAAGTCCATTCGCTTGGTGCCGGTGGCCAACAGCGCGCCAACGATGGTGATGCCGCTGATCGCGTTCGAACCAGACATCAATGGCGTATGCAGTGTGGGTGGCACTTTGGTGATGATTTCGAATCCGACGAAGACGGCCAGGATAAATATCGTGATACTGGCAATCACCGCTTCATGGCGATTGATTCCCAAGTTCAATTCCTGAGACAAGTCTTCGCCGCCCACGGGAGGTTCCATGGCGTTGACCGTCGGCGCCGATACCGTTTCGTTCGACTGAGCCAGTGCCAGTGATGTACCGGAGAAAACAACCAACAGCCCGCACAGTAAGAAGACGACGATCGTAATTGATTTGATTCGAACCATTGGGATCATTTTCCTTCGGATGAATGGTTAGCTTCTGCGGACGAATCATCATTTCCGTCGGCGGTATCGGCTGGTTCGACTGGCAACGGCGGCAGGTCCAGTAACTCTCGCAACCGCGAATGCACCACTTCCCCGTCTTTGGTCATTAGTGTGCCGGCCGTGATCTCGTCCTTCAAATCCAACGTGAGCGATCCATCTTTGGCAATCAAGTGCTGGAGAAACGTCGTGACGTTCTTGGCAAACATTTGGCTGGCGTGATACGGAATTTCCGACGGCAAATTGGTTGGCCCCAACAGCACCACTCCATGCTGGATGCACCGCTGGTCGGCTTCGGATAGTTCGCAGTTGCCGCCGCGTTCCGCAGCCAAGTCTACAATCACGGAACCGGGTTGCATGCCTGCCACGGCATCGGCCGTGATCAGTAACGGAGACGGTTTGCCGGGAATGGCGGCGGTGCTGATGACCACGTCACTTTCAGCGACGACGCTGGCCATCAGCTGGCGTTGCTTGACGTAAAATTCTTCGCCCAACGCTTTGGCATAACCGCCTTTATCTTCCGACTGCCCCGCTTCCAATTCCAGTTCGACAAATTTGGCGCCTAAGCTTTCGCACTGTTCTTTCACTGCGGGGCGAACATCATAAGCGTGCACCACCGCTCCTAGGCGCTTGGCAGTGGCGATGGCTTGCAGTCCCGCTACACCAGCCCCAATCACGAAAACTCGAGCGGGCGAAATCGTACCCGCCGCCGTCATCAACAGCGGGAACATTCGCGGCAGTTCGACGGCTGCCAGCAAGACCGCGCGGTATCCAGCGATGGTCGCCATGGACGAAAGGATGTCCATACTTTGGGCTCGAGTAATCCGCGGAATCAATTCCAGACCAAAGGCCGTCGCGCCGGTTTTGGCGACTTCGGCCGCAGCCTGCGGGTTTCCCCAGGGATCACATGCCGCGATGTGGATTTG
>JAGQOZ010000165.1:3757-10641 GCA_020426955.1 Planctomycetales bacterium | reverse complement strand
GCCACTGGGGAAGAACTGCAGCGGTTTCAGCGCGAGGCTCGAGCGGCGGCGAATCTATCTCACCCTAACATTGTTCCCATTTACGAAGCGGGCGAAGTGGACGGACTGCCGTTCATTGCCATGGGATTGGTCGACGGGCATACGCTGGCGAAACGCTTGGCCGATGGGCCGCTGGATGCTCGCGAAGCAGCCAAGATTGCCAAAGCTTTGGCGGACGCCGTGGCCACGGCGCATCGGCACGGCATTATTCATCGCGATCTCAAGCCGGCTAACGTCTTGATGGACGCCGACGGACAGCCGTTGATTACCGACTTCGGTCTGGCCAAACAAATGCAATATGACGACGGTATTACGCAAACCGGACAGATCATTGGCACGCCGTCTTATATTGCTCCGGAACAGATTCGTTTGGATGCGGATCACGCGCCAGAACTGACCGACGTTTATTCGCTGGGAGCGGTTTTATATGCCATGTGTACTGGCCGAGCTCCCCATGCAGCCAACAATCCGCTGGATACGTTGCTGAAAGTTTTGGAACAAGAACCGGTTCGACCCAGCAAATTGAATCGACAGTTGCCAGCGGCGCTGGAGCAGATTTGTCGTCGAGCGATCGAGAAGAAGCCGGAACATCGCTATGCGTCGGCACAGGCTTTGGCCGAAGATCTAGAGCGGTTTCTGAAAGACGAACCGCTGGCCAGTTGGACTCCGAGCTGGCAACATCAGATGTCTCGCTGGATGCGAAGCAAACCGGTCTTGGCGGCGCATGTCTTCAGTCTAGTACCGATTTCGCTGATTGTGTTGGTGACGGCCTGGATCAGTAAGACGGAATGGGGCTACTATTCGCGTCATTTGGCTGCGTTATTTTTGTGGCTCGCCCTTTCATTGGCGTTGCAATGGTGGGAAGACCGACGGAAGTCGCAGCTGATTCGCAGCATTTGGTCGACCTTGGACGTGGTGATTTATACGGTGATCATCGCCATGGCCCATTCGCCAAGAAGCCCGTTGTTGATCGGCTACGGATTATTGATTGCGTCCAGCGGCCTATTCGCAAAAGTCCGCTTTGTCGTTTCGATGACCATCATGGTTGTCGTGGCCAACTTGCTGTTGGTGATCACCGTCCCCGACGACTTAGCCGATCGGCCTCACTACGTGGCCATCCAAACCATCGGTCTCGCCATGCTGGGCGGCATCATCGCCGCGCAAGTCAAACGCATCCGCGCGCTTTCTCGGTACTACGAATCTGCCGAATAGCGAATTCACCGGCAATCCAGCAACCGCGATGTAGCAATTCTTGCATTCCTCTTTTTTTGTGAACGCGTTCACTTTATGCCTTGTCTTAGCCGAAGAAACGTGTATTATGACCATGTTCACTTTAATGAGAGGATGGCATGCGAATTACCAGTGCGGAAAAACAGGCAACTCGAGAACGTATTCTGAAAGCAGCCAAGACTTTGTTTAAAGGCAAAGGATATGGTTCCACTACCACGCGTGACATTGCCAAAGAGGTCGGAATCGCGACGGGCACGATGTTCAACTACTTTCCGTCCAAGGAATCGATCGTGGTGGAACTGGTTCACGCCGCCAGCGATTCGGGATCATTGCAATCGCAGCAGCATGGCGAGGCCAATTCGTTAGCAGAAAACTTGTTTCAAGTGGTGGCGAACCAGCTGCGGCAATGGAAGGCGTTTCGCACATACTTCGGGCCCGTGATCGAAGTCGCCTTCGCACCGCCCGATCAACTAGCGGATTACGCCAAACCATTGCGAATGGACGTTTCCGAACAGTTGTCCAACGTTTTGGCGTCGCACGGAGTGGACAAACCGTCATCGCTGGACATGCAAGTATTGTGGTCATTGTACGTGGGCGTATTGACGTTTTGGATTGCGGACAAATCCAGAAAGCAAGAATCAACACTCGCGTTGCTCGATCAATCCACACAGATGTTTGCCAATTGGATTTCCAGCAAATAGTTGCCTCCAATATTTGAACCTGATTCCGTCGTCCCCAACACAAGGAGCATTTTCATGCCTACGATTAGCGAATTACTCGCAGCTTTACCGGCCGAACAAGATCGACCAGATCTTTCTTCGCTTCCTTCGGCGTCATGCGAATCGTCGTTCCAGGCGTTGACAGACCGAATTGCCCATCGACGTACGCCCACCGGCATGTTTGCCAGAACGTGTAGCGTCACTGGCCTGACGGCCAAACTGGCGTTGGCGTACGGCGCGTATTGGATTCGATCGTGGTACAAAACCGGCGACCAGCAGCAGCAAGACCTGCTGGAAACGCATCTCCGGTCGGCGCTGCAAACGTTAGAGACAGCCGGCTATCTTCGAGGTGCATTTGCAAAGCTGGGGCAATTGGCCGTCTGTGCGCCCGATGACACACTGCCTGCGGCCTGGATCGAAACGATGTCGCGGTTGCAGTTTCAAGCACCGCCTATGCATTGGTCGTTAATTCGCGAACAATTGCGCAACGAATTTGATGATCCAGATGCCATCTTTGCCGAAGTAGATCCAACGCCCATCGCGGCTGCTTCGCTAGGGCAAGTCCATATCGCTCGTTTGGTGTCCGGAGAAACGGTTGCCGTCAAGATTCAGTACCCTGGTATCAGTCGAGCTATTCGCTCGGACCTTCGCGCTTTAAAGATGCTGTTCCGTCCCTTCCAAAGTCATGCGCAGTGGCAAGGTCTGCGAGACCTCTTTGATGAGCTGCAAACCGGCTTGGAAGCGGAAACCAACTATCAACAAGAAGCGAGCAACCTACAAACGGCCAAAGACGTTCTCGAGCACGATGAACAGATTGTCGTTCCGAATGTCTTTCCCAACGCGACAACTCGCCGAGTCCTGACAATGGAATTTTTGCAGGGCGAAATGTTGGAATCCTTCTTAACGAAGAACCCGACGCAAGAAACACGCAACCACTACGGTCGGTTGATCAGCAAGGCGAGCTACGAATTGTATCGCCATCACCTGTTGTACACTGATTCCCATCCGGGTAACTACATTTTCATGAAGGATCAGCGTTTGGGTGTGGTTGATTTTGGCAATCTGCGTCGGCTTTCGGAACGCGAATGGGACTTCCACTTGGCGGTCAATCACGCTCGAAAAACGAACGACCAAGGTGCGATTCGCCAGTTGTGTCAGCAGTCTTTGTTGATGTCAAACGAAGATGCCGATCGGCATTCGACGCATTTGGACGTGGTGGTGAAAATGTTCGACCTTCTCAATGAGCCGATCCTGTTCGAAGGAGAATTTGACTACGGCGATCCGACGTACTTACAGCGCGGCGGCGAACTCTTTTCGCAAGCGTCCAAGAGTCGTTGGGTCAAGCAAATACCGGCAAACTTGTTCGCTCATCGCATGAACTTCCAAATCCCCGCCGTGTTGCTGAAACTAAAATGCCGAGTGAACATGCCTGATTTGATACGAGAATGCGGTATGATTCGATAGAACTACTGGGCGGGTTAAAAAACGTTTGACGTAAAATTATCGAGCAGCTGAGCGTCCAGTTTCTTGTTGCGTCGTACACCCGAACAGACATCAACGCCGAACGGTGCAACAGTGGAAATCGCGTTTTTTACGTTGTGCGGATTTAGGCCGCCAGCCAAGTACACTGGCTTGCTGGTACGCCGCGCGAACTCGGAACTGATCGCCCAGTCGTGAACACGTCCTGTTCCACCAAGTCCAGCAACCGTAGTTCCCGTCATGCCACTATCGAGGATGAACGCGTGAACGAACGGCTCGTATGTCTCAATAAGGCCCAGGGCGTTTCTGTCTTCCACATGAACAACTTGCACTCGCTTTACGTTGGGAATCTGTTCGACAATGTGTTCGTACTCATGGACTTCAATATGTTGGACAATCTGAATGGTCGTCGTGCCACAATACGCAGCATGTTTGGCTATTTCGTGACCAGAAAACGATTCCGAAAGCAAGAAGGTTTCGACGCCGGGAGGAGAACTACCTGCAATATCACGAGCAAGCTCCATGTCAGTTCCGCGCGGACTGGATGGCATGCTTCCTAGCAGCCCAAGTGCGTCTACGCCGTAGGAAATTGCCAACTGCGCCTCCTTCATAGACGAAATACAGCAAACCTTGACTCGTGTCCTTTTCATGAACGCATTCTATGACCAGATAGCACTCATTCCCAGAGGCAAGCAATCAATGACGAGCCCTATGGCAATATGTTGCGGACACGCTCGGAGCCGACTATTCCAAATCACCGCGTGCCTGCAAATAGGCGGCGGCAATCTGTTGGCCCAGCCAGACGATGCCGCTGGTGTTCAATACAAGCGTTTCCGGTTGAGCCGGTGGATCGAAGGCTTTGATGTGGATCAGGTGCGGATCGGCTTGAGCGGCGGTTTCCAGCATGCTTACCACGTCGATCGAGTTTACACTGTCGTCGTCGGTTGGCCGTTGCTGACTGACAAACCATTTCAAATCAGGACGCTGTAAGTCCTGGCGGCTCGCGGCAATCAGCGACGTCAAACGCTCGATCGACTTCGACCGAAACGGACTCCATGACATATCGTTTTCGCCCAGATGATAGAACACGCCCGCCAATTCCACGGTGTGCCCCTTCGCTTCCAATTGTCGCACCGATTCGTTCACAAAATCGATGAACGTTGAATACAGATTCCGAGTTTTCGCTTCACTCCCTTCCCGAGTCCAATCGATGATTTGCGAACCGCTATGAGTGAATTTGGCAATGGCTATGTTGGATAGATTCGCATCTTGCAATGCCGCCGCAAAACTTAGTTCCGGACCGAAGGTATCGTAATAACCTGCGGGGCCAAGCGATTCCCATGCGTTCGAAATTCGATAGCCACCGCCAAGATGGTACCGGTAGGCGATCTGACGATTGTCGTATCGCAGCGAAGCATTCCCGTCCGTTAATTCCTGCACGAACGCTCGTTCTCCTTCCATGTTGCGATGCCCGGCCATGACGAATAGCTTGACGGTCGAACCGGCTGGATAGGGCCAACGATCAAGCGAACGAATAGACTTGGGTGCCTGGCCGATGTTGGCGAGATAAGCGTTCGCGTAGTTGACACCGTGCTCCAGTTGCCCCAGCGTGCCGTAGTGATAATGCAGTCCCACTCCGCCACCAATCTCCACGCCCACATGCGATGTCGGCACGTAGTCCGCCAGCGGATCGGCGTCGGTCACTTGGCGCTGACCCAGACTAATCGCGTACATTCGCGGCCGCAGGTCCATGCCCCAGATGGTCTTGGTGCAAAGTTCGCCAATGTAAAAACGCAGATTCGGTGCCGACAAGTCTCGACGCCAACAGGCCAGAAAGTTCTTTAGGTTCGCACCATAGGCAGCCATGTAATCTGCGTTAAACATGTCATTTTCGCCCTGATGCCACATGAAACCTTCCAACCGATAGTCGATGCCGTCCGCTTTCAATTGCTGCAGCGCCGTGCGAACTTGTTGTAACGCCAGCGGATAGAGCTTGAATCCGCTGGGCGAATCGGGATTCCAGTCACCGCCCAGATGCGTTCCGCCCGCCGCGATTTTAATGATGGCGATGGGCGAAGTAGAATGCCGCCGGACTTCTCGAGCGAAACTCAGTTCCGGCCCTACCAAGTTGTTCACCGGTTGCAGCGAAACCCAACCGTCAGAATTGGTCTTGTCTTCACGGCCGAGGCAGTACCAAAAGCGGACGTCTTCTTGAGCTTGGTCTAAACCGGCAAAGGGCGGAAATCGCTGGATGTCAGCTACCTTGGAATCGGCACCCACCATGTTCGACTGTCCGGCAAAGATGAAGATTCGTACCGGCTCTGTTTCGGCGAAGCCCGGTTCGCTCCATCCGCCAAGCACGGCCAAGACAAAAAATGCGATTCTTAAAATGGATCTGCGATTTGGCACAGCGAACTTTCTTTTGAATGGGGCGTGGGACGATTCACATCGGCTGCACCTCGTTATTCAGGCAGGCGTGGATCGTAGGTGAGCAAATCGGGTCGAGTACAAAACGGAGATGCGGGCAGTCCAGCTGTATTGTACAGATTGCAGTTGTCCGGAGTCATCGCGTAGGCGTATCGGACCGCGATGGGCGACGTGACAGCGGGGCAGGTAACGACGACCGTTTGCCCGTGTATGCTGGCATTCGCCGCGTGCCATACTCCGCTTTCGTCGGTCATTTCGAAATGAGCGAGTTGCTGATTGGGTGTTTCGATTGGCGACTGCAGTCCGTCTTTGTTCGCTACCATCAAACCGCGTTCTGCGTGATGGAAATGCAAAATCACTTGTTCGCCTTGGATTTCCTGTCGATCCAACATCGGCCCACTGAAGGCTAGGGATCGACCATGTTCGTGGGCCAATGCCCATAAAGCCAAACGGCGCCCGACATCGATCTTGTTGGGCGGATGAATTCCTTGACCATCAATGTCAACGGTGACCACCATCCCCGTATGCGGCAGGTCCGAGGCCAGTCGTTGTTGTTCGCGAAGATAAGGCCAGCCTTCGCCCGCACCACTACCGGGAAGTTGGACGAAGTAAACCGGCAGCCGTTCATTGTCAAACGCCTGACGCCAACCACGAATGAACGCTCGCAACTTGTGTTGATATTCTCGCGGGTCCTCCTGAACTCCGCTGTTGGATTCACCCTGGTACCAAATAACTCCTCGCACGGCAAAGCGACTGATGGGCGCCAGTCTGGAATGAAACAGTCGTCCCGGTAACCAATTGGCGTCTCGCGCGCGAACTCCACCGGGAAGCTTCCAGATTCCGAGAAGGTCTTCTTGGTCGCCCAACTTTCGTTCTTGTTTGAGCGTAGGATGCGAATCAAACGCGAACTTGGGAATAAACGGTTCGATGGGTGTTCCGCCTCGAGAAGTATCCACAATGCCGATCGGTACGTTCAATTCGGTGTGCAGA
>JAGQOZ010000165.1:0-3658 GCA_020426955.1 Planctomycetales bacterium | reverse complement strand
TGACGAGCGAAATAGAATGCCACGCCGGAAAAATTCACAACCGACGCTGGTTCGCACTCGGTCCAGCTGGCTGGGTGCCGCAAATCATCCAGCGGCAAAGCGCTTTCCGAATCGTCGATGCGACAAAAACGAATCGACGAATGATGGGCCGCAGCGATGTCCGCTTTGACGGTATCCCATTCGTTGGCCATGGCGCCAACCGTCATGGCCATATTGGATTGACCGCTGGCATGATAGACTTCGCCCACCAAGACGTTGTTGATCACCGCAGTTTGTGGGCCGCATTCGATTCGCACCTGCCTACCTTGGCTGCTGGATTCCAGTGGATCGAATGTGACCGACCAGCTTCCGTCACTGCGGGCGACCGTTGTCCGCGACTGGTCGGCAAACGACACGGAAACCGCACTGTCTGCGTCGGCCCAGCCCCAGATTGAAATCGGTTGACCTTGTTGCAGCACCATGTGATCCGCAAAAACGCCGGCGGCTCGAATATCCGCATACAGCGTTCGGCAGCTCAGAACGGCGCAGACGACAATCATTCGTATACAGAACGTTTGGATTAGATAATTCACTGGACGAGACACTCGGGACGAAGGATCAGATGCTTGGCTGTCGTAAACCCCGTAACTTCATGCCATCCAGATCGTTGGGCAGGCATGGTTCGGATGGTACGTATTCCAGCAGAGCGAATGTGTTACGCAATTTGAAGATCATAGCAAAGGCTTGGGCAACTGCAACGAAAATGCGATCGCTGTCCATTCGGTGGCAAACAAGTGCGAAGGGACATCAGATATGATACGATCGCCCGTCTTGGAACGGACAAACAAGTGTGTCACAGAATTGCTGATTCTTCACACAATCTAAATTGAATTCAAACGCCCTGCGACCATCCTAAGGTGAATATGATGTCTACAACCAGTAACCATGTGATTGACCAGATCCGAAACGCGTTTGCGCAGCGAGGCGCTCAGCGGTATGGTTCCGAACAGGTCACGCAGCTACAACATGGCTTGCAGTGCGCCACGTTGGCTCGCGAATCAAACGCTCCGGCCTCCGAAGTGACCGCAGCGTTGCTGCACGATATCGGACATATTTTGCCCGACGATACTCATGGCGCTGAAGCGTCCCACGGATTAGATGACCATCATGAAGCTCGCGGATACCGTTGGCTAAAGCAGTATTTTCCGGACCGTGTTTCTGATCCAGTGCGCTTGCACGTGGCGGCCAAACGATATTTATGCACAGTAGACGATTCTTATGCGAACCGACTCTCGCCCACTTCGCACCAAAGCTATTTGGATCAAGGTGGACCGATGTCGCCTGCGGAAGTGGCGGCGTTTGAGGCCGAACCCTATTTTGAAAGCGCCATTGCCGTTCGACGCTGGGACGATACGGGAAAGGTCCCTGATCTGAAAACTCTGTCATTGGACGCATTTATCGATGACATTCGCCAATGCCTGGTGTCTTGATTCAAACGGCTCGCGGAGAAGCATGAATGAAACTGAAACAGCACTTGGCGTCGGCCGGTTCGACCTATTTTTCTGCCTATTGTATTGTGGCGGCGTTTGGTACGTATTTCTGCATGTACGCCTTTCGCAAACCCTTTACGGCAGCTACCTATGACGGAATTGAACTGCTGGGCATCGGCTACAAAACGGTCCTGGTGATCAGCCAAGTGTTGGGATACACCATTTCCAAATTTTTGGGAATCAAGTTCGTTTCCGAAGCGGAACCACATCGTCGATCGATCATGATTCTGATGTTGATTGGGATAGCGCAGGCCGCGTTGTTGCTATTTGCCATCGTGCCGCCGCCCTACAATTTTGTGTGTCTGTTTATCAACGGTTTACCGCTGGGCATGGTGTTTGGTTTGGTGTTGGGGTTCTTGGAAGGCCGCAAAATGACCGAACTTCTGACCGCAGGGCTGTGCGCCAGCTTTATCTTGTCGGGTGGTGCCGTGAAGTCGGTGGGACAGTGGCTGATCTTGCAAGACATCACTGATTTCTGGATGCCGTTTTTAACGGGCTTGATTTTTGTGCCTGTCTTGTTGCTGTCTGTCTGGATGCTGCACCAGATTCCGCCACCCGATACGGAAGATCAAACGTTGCGTTCGCAGCGAGCTCCTTCGCGGAAAGAAGACAGGCGGATTGTCATGGCGAAACATGGCATGGGCCTGACGATGTTGGTGTTTTCGTACATGTTGTTGACGGTGATTCGAAGTCTTCGAGACGATTTTGGCGTCGAAATCTGGAGCCAGCTGGGATTCAACGAAAAGCCAGAAGTCTTCACGCAATCCGAATTGATCGTGACCTGGATTGTGGTCATCGTCAACGGCGCGGTCTTTTTAGTCAAAGACAACCGCACCGCTTTTTATACGGCGATTACCGCGATCGGCGCTGGTTTTGCGTTGACGTTGTTGGCGGTGTTTCTGTTTTGGCAGCGGATGCTGGGACCGTTTGCGTTTATGGTCACCGCGGGCGTGGGGCTATACGTGCCATATGTGGCGTACCACACGACATTGTTTGAACGGATGATTGCCGTCTTTCGCGAAAGAACGAACTTGGCACACCTGATGTATTTGGCCGATTCGTTTGGCTATTTGGGATACGTCTTGGTCCTGCTGATTCGCAATTTTGCGAAATGGGAAATCAACTATTTGAACCTGTTCCTGGGTTGCCTGATCTGCATCGGATGTGTCGCGCTGTTGTTGACGGTTTATTCGTTCTTCTACTTCCGCCGACAGATTGTCGCTCATCAACAAGCCACGGCGGTGCAACTTTCGTCAAATTCCGTTTAGCCCAAGGCCCATTTGCTGAGCCCATGTCCCAGCAAGAATGCGGCGATACCGACGCCCACGTTCAGCAGAATATTGGCCGCCGCCGTGGAAATTCCAAATGCCGAATGATAGCGAACCGTTTCGGCTGTAAACGTTGAGAACGTGGTGAGTGCGCCCAAGAAACCGGTGATCATCAACGGACGAATCCAATCAGGCAAATGTGGCGATTCGGCGCCATGAATCAACACGCCAATCAGAAAGCAACCTATCAAGTTGGCGGCCAGCGTGCCAATGGGAAATTGGACGGCAAACCGGTGATGCAGCCATTGGCTTAGCAAATGTCGCCCCACTGCTCCCAACGCACCACCGATGGCTACAAGAATAACTGTTCGCACCGAATTGAACTCGTTCCGAAAAAAAACAACGCAGCTAACACGATCCGAACTTGTGGCGAGTGACACTGTTCGTCCGTTTTGTAAACCGTGGAGCTTAGTCGATCGTTTCGTCTTCGCCACCGCGTCGAGTCGAAGCGGCTCGCCAAATTCGCAACTCCACTGCCGAACTCACACCATGGACCGAACCATCCATCATCACAACATTGACCAAACCGGGATGATAGCTCCGAGCCGTCACGGCGGCGTACGTTTTGGCTGTATCGGACTTACCTTCCTGCTGGTTGGTCCAGTCGATGTCGTACCCGTTGGCTCGCGCCGGACTGACAATCGCTTGAGGTGCAAAGGTGGTGGTGAAGCCCGCTTGGTGTGCTCGACCATCGACCCATTCCGTGTGCCCCGTGTTGTTTCCCAGTGCAGGTCCGTACTTGGCTTCACCGCCACCAGGCAGTCCTTCCGCATCCGCTGGTAGAGGAATGTCTCCGCTGAT
>JAGQOZ010000164.1 GCA_020426955.1 Planctomycetales bacterium | reverse complement strand
TTACCGTGTTGGTCAACATGTTTGACGAATATGATTTTGCCAAGGCGGCCGGCTATCTGGTCAGCCAGCATGTCAAGGTGCGGCATCTACAGGACGAAAACAGTTTGCGTTCTGCCATGTAAAATGGATGAAGACAGTATGCTGTCCCAAGAGAAAGATTCGACTTCACAGGGCGAACACAGTTTGCGTTCTGCCACGTAAAAAGGATCAAGACAGAATGTTGACCGAAAAGAAAGTTTCGACGTCGCTGGGCGAACTGCACGTTTGGGATTCGCAAGTGGGTGAACCGGTTTTGTTCGTGCACGGATTCCCCTTAGACCATTCCATGTGGATCAAGCAATCCGATCGGTTCGCCGACCAGTATCGCGTCATTGCTCCGGACCTACCTGGATTTGGCATGAACGCGTCATATTCTGGCACACTGACCATGAAACAGATGGCCGATGCCTTGGTAGAAATGCTGGACGGATTGGAATTGACTCAGCCAGTCACGGTGTGCGGATTGTCCATGGGCGGCTATGTCGCTTGGCAGTTGATATTACACTACCCAGAACGCATCGAAGACTTGATCCTGTGTGACACTCGCGCAGCCGCCGATTCCGATGACGTTCGCCAAGGGCGGCTCAAGTTGGCCGCACAGGTCTTGGCGTCCGGCGCTGGGCTAGTGGCCGATTCGATGCCAGCCAAATTGTTCGCACCGGTAACTATCGAGTCGAATAAACCTTGCGTAGAGATCACTCGGCAAGTGATCCAGGCGTGTCCGCCTGAAACGATTGCGGCGGCGTTATTGGGCATGGCCGAACGTCCCGATGTAACCGGCGAATTGCCGGAAATCGCGCATCGTACGTTGGTCGTCTGTGGCGAACACGACGTCATCACTCCGCCCGCCGAAATGGAGCAGATGGCGCGAAGTCTGCCTAAAGCCGAATTTCATTTGATTCCGGATGCCGGTCACATGGCACCGCTGGAAAATCCACTACGAGTGAACCAGGTTCTGGAAAGCTTTTTGAAAAGGTGACGCGTCCGTAACTGAAAAACAATTCGTCACTTCATCCACTACCGATAAATTTTCAAGTCGCCGCTCGTTTGCACGAGACAAGTGCGGTTATCGGCCGGTTTGGCGAATCACCAGCAGGCGAACTTCCGTCATATCTTCGATGGCATAGCGAATCCCTTCGCGGCCCAAGCCACTATCCTTCACGCCGCCGTACGGCATATGGTCGACTCGCCAAGACGGGATATCGTTGATCACCACACCGCCCACTTCCAGCGTTTCCCAGGCCAAGAGCATCTTTTGCAGATCGTTTGTAAACACGCCAGCTTGCAGACCGAACGCACTATCATTGGCTTCATGCAGCGCGTCTTCGAAAGAATCAAACGGACTGAGCACCGCCACAGGACCAAAGGCTTCGGCGGCGCAGATTTTTTCGGTGGGCGGAACGTTCTCCAGCAACGTCGCTTCCACCATAACGCCCGTCTGTTGGCCGCCGCACAGGATGCGTCCGCCGGCCGTCACGGCGCTGTCTATCCACGCCTTCAGACGTTCTGCTTCGGGCCATGAAATCACTGGGCCAATAAACGTAGATTCGTCCTTGGGGTCGCCCATTTTGAGTGCCTTGGTTTTTTCGACCAAAATGGTTCGAAACGAATCGTACACGTCTTGTTGAATCAGAATGCGTTGAACTCCAATGCAACTCTGCCCCGACTGATAGAACGCGCCGATGATAATCCGATTGGCCGCGTCTTCCAAGTTGGCGTCTTGGTCCACAATACACGCCGCGTTGCCGCCCAATTCCAACACCACTTTCTTTTTGCCGGCCTTGGCCTTCAGGTCCCAACCCACGGCAGGCGATCCAGTAAAGCTAAGTAGTTTCAGCCGATCATCCGTGGTAAACAACTCTGCCGCGTCGCGATGGCATGGCAAGATGGAAAAAGCTCCGGCAGGCAGATCGGTTTCCGCCAAGACCTGACCAATTTGCAGCGCACCAATGGGAGTGCGGCTGGCTGGCTTTAAGAGAAAAGGACAACCGGCGGCAATGGCCGGTGCTATTTTGTGCGCCGCAAGATTCAAGGGAAAGTTGAAAGGTGAAATGAATGAACACGGGCCGATGGGAAAGCGGCGCGTCATCCCGTGGTAGCCTGCCGCGCGAGCCGATATTTCCAGGTTCAAGACTTCTCCGTGAATGCGCACCGATTCTTCGGCCGCAATGCGAAACGTGTCAATCAATCGGCTGACTTCAGCTCGAGCATCGCGAATTGGCTTGCCCGCTTCAGCGCACAGACTTTTGGCCAATTCGTCAAATCGATCTTGAAATCGCCGGACGCAGTGGTTCAGAATTTCTTGGCGCTGAAACGGTTTCAGCGCCTGCATTTTGGCCGTCGCCGCGTCCGCTAATTCGATTGCCTGCAAGATGTCATCGTTACCAGCCAACGCTACTTTCGCGATTAACTGGCCCGAATATTTGTCCAACACTTCCAGGTCAAGGTTGGGCTGTTTTTGCTGGTTTCCCAGATAGAATCCATACGTTTGGTACATGAGGTGGCTCCAGTTCCCGGATTAGAATCGTATGATTGCTCAGCGAGGCCGGTGATTCCCAAAATCTTCTTGCGTTCCGACATTGACCGACATCGACCGTGGCCGACAATAGAATAATCGTTTCATGGATTGACTCTAACCGTTGAAGTATGCCTGATGAACGTTTTTTATTTTAACAATGGCCGCAACCGCCGAATGGTATTCCACGCCGTACGTCTGTTGATCATGTTAACGTACTTGGTGGTCACCAACGCTCGCGCAGCGGACAATTCGCCGACGGCCGATCAGCCAAGTGAAATCCGGCAATGGGTGGAACGTTTGGGTTCGGACGAATTTGCGGAACGTCAGCAAGCGGAACGCGAATTGACCGAATTGGGATCGGCTGCGTTTGATGTGCTGTTCAATGCCGTTGACCATCCGGATACCGAAGTTCGCCTCAAGTCTCAGTATCTACTGCGTTCCATTCCGATTCCGTGGAGCGATGCGAAAACAGCCGAATCCGTGGCGATCATCATGGCAGACTATGGTGATGAAATGTTGGCGGTGAAGCGTGAATCCACAATTTACGAATTATCGCAGGTCAAACCGTTTGTCGATGCCCTTCCCGCGCTGGCTCGGATCGCTCGGTTCGAACCAGAAGATCGATTGGCTAAGTTGGCGGCGCTGACCATGATCACCAACACAAACATGGACGAATTGCCAGACGCATCCGCGATGGCCGAACAACTGTTAGCCGAAGTCGCGCCTAGTCAAAGACCGAGTGCCGTTTGGGTGCACACGTACGCCAACTACTTACAATCGCCGACGGCGAATCTACACGCTTGGAACGAAGTTATCGACGCCGAGCTGGCCGTGCTTCAAGAATGGCCCGACCGAGATACTCGGCAGATCGTCCGCGACCTTGTCCGTTGGTACGCCGATGTATTGGACAACGCCGGCCAGCGTCAAGAAGCGCTGGTGGCCATGCGCAAGTCGGTTGGCATTCAGAAAAACGATGCTGATGACTTGATGGAAACGTTGCAATGGCTGCTGGAACGCGATGCGTGGGAAATGATTGACGAACTGGCCATGAAGTATGCCAGCGTCTTCGACTACACTCCGCTGCTGCGATACTTGCACGCCGAATCGTATCTTCGCCGAGGCAACGATGAACTGGCCCAACAGACCGCCAAAGCAGCGGCTGATTTTGATTCGCCCAATGCTGCTTATACCTTATCGGAAGCGGCCATTACACTGCAGTCGATGCAGCTTCGCCATTGGGCCAAGTCAGCTTATCGTGCGATTATCGATAACGAACAAGATGCTTCTTGGTTGAGCTTGCGAGCAGAAATTTTGTTGGCCGAATTGTGCTTTGATTGGCGAGAATTCCAGGAAGCGGGCGACACATATCAAATATTGGTCGACAAACTAGAACGCCCCGAAGTCTTAGCATTAATGGAAGATTTGGGCGGCGGTACCATTACCGACACGTCTCGAGGCAAAGAGGGCGTGTTATCGATGTTGCATCTCTCCCGCGCACTCCAATATCGCGAAGGGGCTGATGTACAGCGCGAACACCAACATCTACGGTTGGCCTATCAACACGATGCCGAAAACGCCGACATTCTGATTGCTGTTTACCGAGCAACTCAGCCGGATGACGATTGGAAGGCTTGGGCAACCGACATTGTTTCGGTGCAATTGAAGATCTTTGACGAACAATTGAAAGCCGCCAAGATTCGTTTTCAAGCGGCGGCGAACGACGAAAATCGAGCGTTACTGGCGCAAGCCAATAATCAATACGCTTGGCTGGCCAGCAATACCATTGGAGACTATCAAAAAGCGTTGGCAGCCAGTTTAGATTCGTTACGATTGAGGCCTGATTCATCGGCTTATTTGGACACGTTGGGTCGTTGCTATTACGCCGTGGGGCAACTCGAAGAAGCGGTGCAAACGCAGCAGCGAGCGGTCGAATTGGATCCTGCCGTTGGTGCGATTCGTCATCAGTTAGAAGTGTTTGAAGCAGCGTTAGAAGCAGCCAAGAAGAATTCTGCTACGGAGTAGAGGTCAAGTGAAACAAGCCGCCAGAGCGAATGCGGAGCTTCTGAATGAAATGAAAACGTTGTCGGCCGGACCGGACGGTTTTGTCGTCTGGTGGTTGGGGCAGAGCGGATTCTTGATTCGTTACCAGGACGAATATCTGTTGTTCGATCCGTATTTGTCGGATTCGCTGACCAAAAAATACGCGGAAACCGACAAGCCGCATGTTCGCATGACGCAGCAGGTGATCGACCCGGCCGCGTTGGACTTCGTTTCGATAGTCACGTCCAGTCACAATCATACCGATCACTTGGACGCAGAAACGCTGCTGCCCCTGATGCATGCCAATTCTGAATTGACCGTGCTGGTGCCAGCCGCCAATGTCGAATTTGCGGCCAATCGCTTGGACGTTCCACCGCAACGACTCTTCGGTATCGACGCTGGCGAATCACACACGTCTGGAAAATTCACGTTGCACGCCGTTCCTGCCGCACATGAAACCGTGGAACGTGATGAAGAAGGTCGCTGCCGGTTTTTGGGCTATGTGGCCCAGTTTGGCAAATGGACCGTTTATCATAGTGGCGATACCATGCTGTTCGACGACATGGTGCCCACGTTACGTCAGTGGTCGATTGACTTGGCGATGTTGCCGATCAATGGTCGAGCACCCGAGCGTCGCGTGGCCGGGAATTTATGGGGACGCGAAGCGGCACGGTTGGCCCACGACATCGGCGCCAAGCTGGTCATCCCGTGCCACTACGATATGTTCGAATTTAACACCGCTTCTCCGGATGAATTCGTAGCCGCTTGCCGCGAATGGCAGCAACCATTCGCGGTCTTAGGAAACGGAGGCCACTGGACGATAGACTGACTATTCGTCCAAGACCATGATTTCCACTTTGCGAAAATCACAGGGATGACTTTCGGACTGCAAAGAAATTGTGCCTTTGCTCAGCTGCAGCCCGTTTTTCTTGATCAACTCTTGGGAATGACCATCGGCATCATCCAATTGTGGCTGGTTGTATTCCAGGACCACTTCTCCATCCATGATGTGCCGGATGACTTCGTTCCCCTTGACCTCCACTTCCACGGTGACCCAATCTTCGCCGTGATAGGTCTTGGACTTGGAGCTGGTGCAATGACGCCGCACTAGTTTTTGGTCCATGACGACGTTGGTGCCCGGAGTGCAAAGATTGGCGGTGGTTCGGTTGTCTTTGCCGTTGCCGCCCAGGAGCTGCACTTCAATGGAAGCAGGAAAATCTTGATCCACGGTCATGGTTTTCGGAGATTCTCCGTGCACCATGATTCCGCTGTTGCGGATGGCCCAGCCAGGTCCGTCTTTGGCTTGCTGGCCGACAAAACGATATTCGACGCGAATCTTGTAATGCGAAAACTCTCCGTTGTAGAAAATGTGACCGAAGCGTTCGTCAAACGAATCGTAGGCGTCGTAACGCACCTTCATCAGTCCATCTTCTACTCGGAACGTATTCCCAAAGTTTTCTCCCGCTGGCGAATGGCGTATCTTGACCGTCCAATCGTCAAGGTCCTTACCGTTAAACAGTGGCGTCCATTCGCCGTTCTTGAATTCACCGGCGTTGCCGGGACAGACGATCCAACCAGCGGTCAGAATAATTAGCAAGAAAATGCGAAAAAAGAGCCGCATTCGATTCCTCCTCTACGTTACCAAACATGCCTTAAAACCGTATCGATTGATGACCAGTATGACGAATTCTGGAAGCGAGTTGGCGGTATCTAACGAGACGAAAAACAAAATTTTTTCGTTTCCAATTTATTGGACGCTTAGGAAAAGGGGAGCGAAATCAATGGTTCAGCAAAAAATAAGCTTGAAAAAAACGTTCATATTCGAGTTCCATTGCGTATCGTTAAGCCCAGCGATCAGCAAGACTTTGGCGAAACGGCTCGGGTGGTTCGAACAGGAAATGTTGAGAATTCTTAGCGCCAAGGTTTTTCAGATTCTTGACGTTGCCAAGTAGTTTCCTAAAAATATCGGTTAAGCGACGTCAAGAAAACTTCGTAGAAACGCAAAAGGAGTTTGTTCGCGTTGAATTCAGGTCGCCATTTAACACGTCTTATCGCACATATGGCTAAATCGGACAGCCATAAGAGAGTCGAACTTTCATGACGGAGTTTGACGGGGGTCAAATTAAGGTTCACGGCGGGACAGGAGATCAAAAAATATGAAAAAGCTAACCACCGCAGACGAGAGCAAGTTGGAATCCAATTATCAGTCAGTCAAAGATGTTTTGCTGGCCGACGCCGATCCAGAACGACTTGCCAAACCATTGGGTTATTGGGTGCTGCCCAATGATCGCCGTCTACCCTTGGCGTTGCTGGACCGGACGCTGGGCGATCTGCTTCGCACGTCGTTCAAGGACCTTTCGGCGACGCCAGGAATCGGCCAGAAGAAAATTAGTTCGCTGATCATGCTGCTCCAACGAGCAACTCGGAACGAACCGCCATCCATCCCCGTCGGCCTGCAGGAATATGCGGACCAGTTAACGTCGTTGCCGGATCAACCTGCCGCTGCAGCCGAATTTGACCCTTCCATGGTCTCTGAAGCGCTCTGGGCGAATTGGCAATCGGTGGTCCGAAACTTCGAAATTGGTAAGGAAAAGCTCGGTCGTCTGGCACCCAGCCTCCAAAATCTGCCCACTGTCATTTGGCACACACCGTTGAACGAATATCTGAATCACACCGTATCGGAAATTCGCAAACTGCGCACACACGGTGAAAAACGAGTGCGTTGTGTTTTGGAGGTTTTCCACCACGTGCAAAATGAATTGGCTTCGGCCAAGAAAGGTGACAATCTCTATCGACTATTGACGCCCCCCAATATTTTGCGAGTGCAGGATTGGACACAGGCCAAGTTGACGTCGGATGATCTTCCCAGCGAAGAAGAGATTCAGCGCGAGCTGGTGGGGCCGTTGTTAGATCAAGTGAATATTGATTCTGGTGAAACTGTCTATAACTTGGCGGCGGAACGCTTGGGGATGAAGGGTGATCCGCAAAGTGTACGCGTGCAAGCCAAGGTGTTAGGTGTGACTCGAGCACGAGTCTACCAGTTACTGGAGGATTGCGGCAAAGTTATTTCGATTCGCTGGCCAGAAGGACGACAACGCTTGGAATTGTTGACGGCAAAATTCGCAGCATTGGAATCCGACAACGAACGCTTGGCATTGTTCTTTGGTATGCGAGAGCTGTTCTTTCCGGAAAAATCCAGCATCTCAAGACCGACCAAATCCGCAGACACTCGCAGCGCAGAAAAGAACGCTGTAGCGTCAGAATCGCCAGTGACAAATCAAAACGTTAGTTCGTCCAATGCTGGGCAGCCGTCAAACGGTAGCACGAACCAAACGCGAGTCGATTCGCCGCACGCAGCGAGCCCGCTGGGTAAAGATAATGTTCACGAAGAACAGGTGAAGCGACCAAACGTGCCCATCACGAACTGAGCAAGTCACAACGACAAGACAGAATGAGAAATGCGAGCAAAGCGGTTGCTCGCATTTATTTTGCGCCGACCGATTTCAATAGCGTTTAGCCATCCGTGCCGGTTCGACGCAGGGTTTCACCGGACGTCGAGCCGGTTCGATAGTCTTCCATGGAAAGGACGTCGCTGTGATGGTCGTCCAACTCAGCCGGTTCCGCGGCCGACAATTGAACTCGGTTCGCTTTGTCTTTCCAACTGTCCAGCCAGCCGCCGAGACGTCCTGTTACTTCGGACATCGGGCGAAAACACAAAGTCGAATACGCAATTTGGCCCAAGACGTGGGATGCATGCGCAACCAAGGACGCGCGGTAGCTTCCCATGTATCGCCAAAACAGCTGTTCTTTCCGACGCACCAATAGCCTGGAATAAGTCGGCCTGGTTGCAGCAAAGGTGATGTGGCTCTGTCGAGACACACCGCATTTGGCGTTTGCCAGGCGCAAGCGAGCGGCGAGGTCGACGTCCGCCAGTTCGTATCCCATCGTGGGGCAAAACCCGCCTAGGGACAAGAACCCAACCCGATCATAGAAACCAGCATGCAACGTCGGTGCGTCAACGGTAACACGAGCCAGTTTGGCAAGTTTGCTGCGCTCCGCCACTCGATGGCAAGCTCCATTCGCTTGGTATCGCACACCGGCGGCCACTAATGTATCGGTTGTATTGGTGTCTAACAGAATTGGAGACAGACAGATCAATTCTTCGTCTTCGTCAAACTGTTCCAGTGGCGCGTCGCACCAATTGGCGGTCACCAAAGTGCCGGGCTCCAACAGATGGACAATATCTGACTTCGCGTGCTGCACACCTTCGTTGAACAATGTCGTGAGGTCATTGCTGGCACCGCAGACGAATCGCACTTCGTCACCCAAGTCATAGGGGTCCTGGTACGATCGAGCATGAGCTACGATGACTTCACAGTCGTCAGGACGATGCTCCAGAACGGAAACCAGCGTGTCATCGATTTGTTCCTGCAAACCACACGCGGGCACGATGATTGAAAGCCGACTCACAGGCCACCTTCCGGTTTTGAGCTTTCGAAGATCAGAAATTTCATTCTGCACGAATTAATAACGTTGCTTGCCGACGCGAATGTCCTGCGCAGTAATGCCCTTGCAACGGCAATACCGCACGAGATTCACGTCACAAAGTATTCTTCGGCTAGCGTGTCCGGTAGGTTTATTGGAATCCCGATAATTGCAATTCGCCAGACTCGTCACGATATTGCCGCTAGCACAGTAGTGACATGCTAGTGACAACATGATGTCACGCTTCGTCTTGAGAGGGATTGGACAGGAACCTATACTTCGCGGCAAGCGAAGTTGTTTTTCTTGACCACGGCCAATCGTTTTGGGCCCGGACATCGATACGCATAGGCAGCCAATTATGCATCCGTTTCGCCATTCGCCAGTGATTATTCTGCTAGTCGTTTCCGTGATTCTGGCGAGTGTTCCTGGTACGCAGGCGGAAGAACGCACACTGTTGCCCAACCGGGAACTCGGACCTATCGGTGGAAGCTCGGCCGAAGGAAACACGCAGCTCCGCGTGAGAACTCGCCCCGAAATCAAACTCCCCGGCAGCCCGGAAACGCACGTATGGAAAGACTATGATATTCGACCGTTTACGCAGCAAGCAGTCGAACACGCCGATCCGCAACAAGCGGTCTTGGATTGGATTTTGCGCCAGACCGGAACGGATACCTGGTTTCGATCTCCCGGCGGACTATTGAATGCGGATCGCCACTGGGTCCACGTTTATCATTCCGAACAGACGCATGCGCAAGTTGCTCAGTTGTTGCAGCGATTCTTGCATGCGCGAAGCACCGAGCAATCCATTAGCGTGAAATTGGTGACCGTGGACAATCCACAATGGCGAAAGTTTGCTTTACGCACACTGACTCCGATTCAAGTGCACAGTCCGGGTATTGATGCGTGGACATTGGCCAAAGAAGACGCCACGATTCTGTTGGCAACCTTGCGACAGCAGGTCGGTTTTCAGGAACACGCGGCACCCAACACGATGGTTGCCAACGGGCAGTCCCAGGTTTTGCAGCGCATGCAACCTCGTATGTACCGGCGATCCGTGTTATTCGAACCCAACACATGGCCGATGGCTCAAACGGAACTGGGTGAAATCGACGAAGGCTTTTCGCTGCAGATCAGTTCATTGGCTGACGATGATCGCCAAACTTGTGAAGTTGCATTACACTGCAAAGTCAATCACCTGGAATCACTCGACACGCTAGATCTGTCCACTCCACCTGCGTCGAATCGCCTGGAAATCGATATTCCACATTTATCCAGTTGGGAGATTCGCGAACGCTTTCGTTGGCCTCAAGACCGAGTGTTGTTGGTCTGTCGCAACGTGGCCGCTATGCCCGGAACCACTCGTCACGACCTTTTAAGCGGGGTGTTTGGCAAGGGCGAAAGACGACTGGACGCATTGCTATTCTTGCAAAGTAATTCGTCGAAACAAAGCGAATTGGCCACCAAACGGCAGGAGTTTCGTACGGGACAATTGGATGTTCGCGACCGCTATTGAAGTGGGCCAGCGATGTCGATTGGATGGTTACTGCGTTTGACGCGACAGCGTGGCCATCCGGCCTTTTTCGCCACCTTCGTAGATTGAGAATTCCGCCCA